>JBDHVF010000409.1:0-7166 GCA_039809605.1 Polyangiales bacterium
CGCGGTGCCTGCGCACGTCGGGCGAGCTGCGCGCGTACCGCGGCGAGGTGCTCGGCGAGCACGGGGGCCTCGATGCCAGGCGCGCCCTCTCGCTCGAAGCGCTCGTACGCGGCGAGCGCCTGCTCGGGGTGCCCGCCGTCCTCGAGCGCGCGGCCGACGTTGAAAAGCAGTTCGGCGCGGCCCGTGCGGGCGTAGGCGTCCTGGAACTCGCGCGTCGCTTCGTCGAAGCGCCCCACGGCGTAGTAGCGGCTCGCCGTCTCGTAGTGGGCGCGGGCCTCCTCGTCGGAGGGGGCCGAGGGCGTGGGGCGCGGCTGTGGCTGCGCGGGGGACTGAGGCTGCGCGAGCGCAGGAGCGGCCCACAGCATCGCACAACAGCCCAATGGAGCGACGAGGGTTCGCACGGGCGCCGAAGGGTACCATCGCCCACGCCGACGCCAAACCCCACCCCTGCTACCGGCAGGTACCCGGCACAGTCGCGTTACGCGGCAGCACCTGTGCTCCAGCAGGAGCTGCGCGAGCCGACGGCGCAGCCGAGGTGCGTGCAGACGGCCGACATGCTGTGGAACTCCCCCGCCGGGTCGCGGTAGACGGCCACCTTCCGGGTGCCGCGGTTGACGACCGCGCCGCCGCCCGCGGCGATCGCCTCCAGCGAGCGGACGTCGCCCCCGGTGAGCCAGTGCAGGTACTGCGCGGCCATGTTGGCCGTCTCCTTCGCGGTCTCGCCCGCCGCCCGGTACGCGAAGCGCCCGGGTCGTAGAGCTCGGCCCAGGGGTTGTCGCGCCCGACGATCAGGTCCGTGAGAAGCATTCCCCGCGAGGGTGCAGTGGGTCATCCCGTTCTCGGAGTCGCCGGTGACGAGGTACACGTTGCCCTCGCCCGTCGGGTGGCGGCCGATGAACGCGAGGCCATCGAGCGGCTCCATCACCTGACCGCTCCAGGCGTAGAGGACCTGCGCCGCCGTCGGGAAGCGCTCACGGGTCCAGCGCTCCAGGCGCTCGAAGCGCTCCTCGGGCTTCGCCTCCTGCCCCGTCTTGTGGTCCTCGCCGCCGAGGATCAACAGGTCGTGGTCGCCCAGCGAGGGCGGGGCGTACCCGAGGCGGAGGTAGTGGTAGGGGTCGAGCGTGTCCCACAGGAGGACACGCGGGAAGGCGCCGCGCGGCAGCGCGACGCCCAGGGCGTACGTGCGGTCGCCGTCGACGCGCCGGAAGTGGCACGCGATCGCCTCCTCGCGGACGATCTGCTCGACGCGGTCGATGGCGGCGGTGTGGCTGGCGGCCGCGAGCCGCGAGGGGCAGCGCGGCGACCTTCCATTCGCCCCCGGCCTGGTGACGCGGGCGGGCTCGCGGGCGCTGCTGGGGGACAAGGCGTACGACTCGGATGCCTTCCGCGCGCACCTGGCGTCCATGAACTGCACGGCCGTGATCCCGTCGAAGGCCGACCGCGCGCAGAAGATCCCGTACGACCGCGAGCTCTACAAGGCGCGCTCCGAGGTCGAGTGCACCTTCAACCTGCTCAAGCAGGCGCGACGCTTCGCCACCCGCTACGAGAAGAGACACGCCTTTCCGCGGCGGATGTTGCGACACTGTCGCGGGTTTGCGGACAGCTTTCTCCGCGGGTCGGCCCCTCCCCCTTGCGACGCCCCTCGCGCGCCCGCCACGACGATGTCTCCGAGAATTCCCTTGGAATGCTCTTGCGCATCGGTAACCTCCGACGCTGGCGGGCCGCACGGGCTCGACGAGGGAGGGACGTCCATGACGACGAGGGTGATGTTCACGGGCAAGGCCGACCACAGGTTCGCGTGGATCGGAAACGACGCCGAGGATCGGGTCGACATCCTTCAGGAGCTGCTCACACAGATCGATCTGGCCACGACCTCCATCGAGGTCAGCAGCATGTCCTTCAGCTTCACCGACTCGGGCACTTCGGCGGACGGCAAGGTCAAGGCGATCGCCGAGAAGCTCGCACAGAAGGCTGCCGCGGGCGTGGCCGTGCGCATCCTCGGCAACGCGGGGCACCGCTTCCAGACCGGGTACCTCACCGCGCAACGGGGGCCGGTGGTGCTCGCGGACGAGAACGTCCCCGCGCTGGTCGCGCGGGTGAGCTTCCAGTCCGCCACGGCGGCCGTCCCGGCGGGCTTCGCCGTCGACACAGGCGGGGTCTTTGGACCCCACGGCGCGATCTCGTACGGGTGGGACACCGACGTGACCGCCGCGGTCGGACCCCACGGCGCGGTGCCCGCAGCGTTCACCAACCCGCTCTTGAGCGAGTGCTACGCGGCGGTGAACTCCGGCGGCCCGCGAACCTGGACGATTCAGCTCGACCCGAGCGAGTACTACTACGTGCGGGTCGTGTGCGGTGAGGCCGCGTTCGGCACCCGCAACGTCGTCCGCGTGCAAGGGCAGACGGTGTTTTCAAAGCCGGTCGGGGGCACGACGACCTTCTTCGAGTACCTCTCCGCCGACCCGGGGGAGTTCGTTGTCTCGACCGTCGAGGGCGGCGACAACGGGGGCGTCCCCGCATCGCGCCGCGTGCAGGCGGGCGCCGACGGGAAGCTCGCCGTGCAGATCGGCAAGGCCAGCGAGAGCGGGTGGAGCAGCCTCGACTACATCGAAATTTACCGGGCCAGCGCCGCGAACCCCGCGGGTGACGACGGGACTGACGCGCACCGCGTTCAACGGCGTGGCATCCACCACGCCAAGTTCTTTCTCCTCGACGGCGCGAAACTCTGGTGCGGATCGCACAACATCACGCCGGTCGACCCCGCCGACGCAGCCCCTCGCAGCGAGGACGCGATCTTCACCGACGACCCGAACGTGGTGGCAGCGTTCCGCGCGGAGTTCAACCGCTGGTGGGGCGCTACGTCGGGGGCTCCCGACCCTGCAGTCGCTCGCACGCTGGTGTTCAAGACCCCAACGCCCACCGACGTCCTGGTGCCCGGCGTGCTGCTCCCGGGGAGCTACCCATGGAAGCTGCGCTTCTCGCCCTCGACCACCGTCGCCCCGGGCATCGACCTCTTCGACGTCGTCGACGATCACCTGTCGAGCGCGACGCGGGACGTGCTCCTCATGGTCGAGCAGGTCACGGAGGGCGGCGACTTCGGGACTTTCGACGGACCCAACGACGTCATCTCGCGGCTCAAATCGCTCGGCGCCGCGGGCGTTCGAGTGCACGGCGTGCTGGGTAACGAGGTCTACCCCTCGTCGCTTACCGGACCTGGCATCGACGTGATCCGCGCGGACGAGGTGCACGACAAAGCGCTGCTCGTCGACACGCTCCGGGACAACGAGACGCTCCGCGCCGGCAAGGTGCTCTGCGGCTCGATGAACATCTCGCAGGGGGCCATGCACACCAACGACGAGCAGACGCTCGTCATCGCGGACCCCGCCATCGCGAACCAGTACCTCCAGCTCGCCGCGGGCATCTTCGCACTCCACGACAACCCGCTGGAGCGCGCGGCCGACGTGGTGATCGTGCTCGACCGGTCGGGATCGATGAACGACCCCCTCCCCGACGGGTTCTCGAAGATGAAGGCCGCTCGCGCGGCGGCGAAGGCGTTCCTCGCCGTCATGGACCTCGACGGGGGCCATCGCGTGGGAATCGTGCCCTTCGGCGCGTCGGTCGACACGGCCGCCGAGCGCGCGATCGGACCGCTCGACGCCTCGACCGTGGGCGCCTTCGCGCCCGCGATCGACGCCGTCGACGCCACGGGGACCATCGCGAGCGCGACCTGCTACGGGCTCGCGCTCACGGAGGCGTGGGAGCAGCTCACGTCCGTGACGTCTCCGGCGACGCGGCGGCTCGTGGTCTTCCTCTCCGACGGCAAGCAGAATCGCGCCCCCTGGGCCATCGACCGGTACCCGACCCTCGTCGCGAACAGCGTCGAGATTCACACGACCTCGTTCGGAGACCTGTCGACCGACCCCAGTGGCGCGAACGCGATCCTGCACGAGATGGCTGCGGCGAGCGGGGCGTCGTTCGCGCAGGTGGACAACGACGACATGCACCTCCGCAAGCGCTTCGCGGACGTCGCGCGCGACGCGCAGGACCTCACGACGATCCTCGACCCTTCGTGGGTCGTCGCGCCGGGACAGGAGTTGAAGCAGTCGTTCCCGGTGGACCTCGAGTCCGGCCGCCTCGTGGTGGCGTGGTTTTGGAGCGCCAGCGGGGGCGGCCTCACCAGGGCGTTCCTTCGCACCCCTGGGGGAACGACGCTCACTCGGACCAGTGCCGGTGTGAACGTGCGTCGCGGCGACGGGCACGAGGTCTGGCACATCGATCTGGGGCAGGTGCGTCGCAGCGGCGAGGTGCTCGGCGAGTGGGTCGCCTCCGCGCAGGCGGATCACCGTGAGCGGGCCCGTTTCAGGCTCGACCTCTGCGTCTACGCCACGGACTCCGGTCTCGTGAAGCTCCAGGTCGAGGTAGCCGCGCTGGCCAACGCCGCGCGGGAGCTTCGTCTGCGCGTGTGGGACGGCCGCGAGCTCGCGAAGGGCGCTCGCGTGAGTGTGTCGTACGCGCCTCCTGGGCAGGATCCGCTGCTCAAGCGCATGACTCCCGTCGCGGTCACCGATGTCGCCGCGAACCGTCGTGCATGGCGTGGCGTGCAGGGGGCGCGCTTTTCGGCTGCGCCGGGCCCCCACACCCTCCACCTCGTCGTCGAGGGCGTCGCCCACACCAGGGGCAAGGACGGCAACCCGCGAGCGGTCCCCTTCCGGCGTGAGCGCACGCTCCAGTGGCACATCAGCGCTCCCCTCCGACCGCTCCCCGTCCTCGACCTCGCGCGCCTTCGCAAGAGGCGGATCCGCTGAATGGGCGGAGGGCGGGACGGGCTTCTGGGGGGCTCCGCCGCGGTCGCCCCGTGAGGTGTGCGCGGGTCAGGCCGACCCTCGCGGCCGTCGACAGTTGGCAGAGCGTCAAGACGCGCGACACCCGCGAAGTGCCCGAACACCCCTCGCTGCGGCGCGAGCTCGAGGTCTGGCATCTCGCAGTCGACCCTCTCGGCGTAGCTGCGGGAGTTGCGTACCCTCGTGACCCCCATGGCCGACGCGCAGACCTCTCCCGCAGACTCCACTCCCGCGGTGCCCACCACAACACCGGCGACCACGCCGCGCACGCCCCAGGACCAGCTCCGCATCCTGGCCCTCGCCGCCACCCTCTCGGGCGAGGAGCTGGGGGCGATGCTGCGGCGCGAGGGCGTCCACGCGGCGGAGCTCGAGGCGTGGCGCAGCGCCGTCGTCGAGGCGCTGATGGGGCGCGCCCCGGCGCCCGTGACCAGCAGCGCCGAGCGCAAGCGCATCCTGCTGCTCGAGCGCGAGCTCGAGCGCAAGGAGAAGGCCCTCGACGGCGCAGCGCCACAGCGCGCCCTCGTAGTCGCCGAGCGCCACAGCTCGCGGCCGTGAGCAGCACGAAGATCACCCCCGCAGCACGGTCCCTCGACGATCACCGCCCCGCGCAGTCGTCGAGCGCGCCGCCGAGGTCGACGAGTACGCGGGCGCAGTCGTCGCCGCGGCAGAGCCCCGCGACCGCGTAGCGCGCGCCGGGGCGCTCGACCAGCGCCGAGTCGTGGCGCCACGGGAACACCGTGCCCGTCTTGCGGTAGACGCGGGCTGTTGGGTAGCGCGCGAGCACCGCCTGCCGGAAGCGGTTGAAGAAGGCCGAATCGCCCATGAGCGCGCGGATCTCGCGCGACGCGTCGGCGTCCACGAGGCGGTCCTGCCCGAGCAGCGCGTAGAAGCGCACAAGCGCCAGGGGCGTCGCGGCGTGCACGAGCCCTTGCAGCGGGTCGGGGCGCCAGCACGCGGTGCCGCGGCCGAACCCCAGGCCCACCCAGAGACCGCCACCCTCGCGCGGGTCGTAGAAGCCCGCGTGCCACAAGAACGCCGCCACGTACGCGTGGCCGAGCGTCTCGAGCGCCACCGTGGCCGCGCGGTTGTCGGAGCGGTAGATGCTCAGCCGCAGCGCCTCGCGGAACGTCGGCGTGAAGTCGGCGTGCGCGGCGTCGGTCGAGGAGCCGCCGAAGATCGCACGCACCCGCGGCGCGACGGGAGCCGGCACCGCGCGCCCCGCACGCAGGTCGTGTCGGAGTTGGAACGCCGCCGCGAGCGTCGCGATCTTGGGAACGCTCGCGCCGTAGACCATCCGCGTGGCGTGGAGGCCGGCGAAGGCGGGCGCTTCGGGCGTGCGGGTGAGGTCCGCGAGCGCGACGCCGAGGTCTCCCGCGCGAACGCGGGCGTCGAGGCCGAGGCGATGGACGGCGCCGACGACGCAGGCCTGGAGCGAGGGGGACGGCACGAGCCCCGGGTCGTGACGGTCGGCGGGGTCGAAGGCGAACGCGCGCAGGTAGCTCGGCACGGGGACCGGCGCGTCCGCGAGCGCGAGCGAGCCGTCGCGGGGTTGGATCTGCCCCGACGCGGGCCACGCGCACGCGGCGCCTCCGCACAGGATCGCCGCCCGAATGCCGCGCGTGCGCCTCACGGCGGGCAGTAGGGGGGCGCGGAGCCCGACGGTCAAGTCGGGCATCGACGACGGCAGACCACGGCCCGTCGCCGACGATCACCGCAACCGCAATGTCATCTGCACGTCGGTGATGCGCTCGCCCCCGATCCGGAACAGGTCCTCCACCCTGCCCTTCTCGACGAACCCGCACTGCGCATAGAGGCGCAGCGCGGGCTCGTTGTGCGCGAAGACCTGAAGGTCGACCCAGTCGAGCGAGGGCTGCTCGCGGGCCCAGGCGACGGCGGTGTCGATCAACGCGCGCCCCAGCCCCATGCGGCGATGCGTCGCCTCGAGGCCCATGCCCAGCGTGGCCCGGTGCAGGCTGGAGGACAGCTCGCGCGTGCGCAGGTCGAGGTGTCCGACGATCCGATCGTTGTCGTGTACCGCCCACGCGCGCTCCCACCCGGGCTCGTGCAGAGCCTTCGCCCACCGCGCGAGCAGGAGCGGCCTCCTGGCGTCGGGGTCCCATCGCTCGCTCGGTGGGAGCGGGTTGAAGACGGGTGTGCCGTCGCGCCCCGACTCGGCCATGTGCCGAGCCAGATGCGCGAGGTAGGTATCGATCTGCGCGTGAACCAGGGGCTCGATTCTCATACTGCCCGTCACTTACGCGACGACACGTGGGGAGTCGCGGCACCCCCGACGAGCGCCGCGCGCCGAAGCATCACCCGGACGCG
>JBDHVF010000410.1:0-7163 GCA_039809605.1 Polyangiales bacterium
CACGACGACATCCGCGCGCAGCCCCGCGAAGCGGGGCGGCCGCACGATATTGCCCGGAGTGAGGCGGTGAAACCGAGCCCATGGAGCCGACGCCGAACTCCGGCGCGAGCGCCGCGTATCACACGCGTCGGGCCCCGCCCTAGCTGTCGGCGTCGGCGTCGTCGACGGACGCGTCGCGCGGGGGCAGCGCGTCGGCGGGGGGCTCGTCCTGCGCGGTGTCGGGGGCCACGTCAGGGGCCACGTCGGGCGTGGCGTCGACGCCGGGCAAGAGGGGCACGTCGAAGCGCACGGGGGCGACGCAGCGCGAGGTGCCGTCCGACGAGATCTGGCAGCGCAGCCCCGCGGCGCACTCGCGGTCCATGAGGCAGTCGTCGCCGAGCTGGCGCGTGCGCTCGATGGTGCATCCCGCGCAGAGCGCGAGGGCGACGAGAGCCGCGGCGCGTGTCGACCGGGGTGCCATCGGGGCCGCGACCGTATCACAACGTCCTCGGGCGCCGCGAAGAAGTGTCGGGGCGGCGACGGCGCGCCGCGCTCGTGCACCGGTCGAAGGCGCTCGTGCACCAGTTGAAGGCACCTGTGCACCAGTCGAAGGCGCTCGTGCGCCAGTTGCACGCGCTCGTGCGCCAGTTGCACGCGCCTGTGCGCCAGTTGCACGCGCTCGTGCGCCACTCGACGTGGGTGGACGGAGCCATGTCGATGCAGGCAGTTGGGGCGCTCTGTCAGGCGAGCGCGAGACCCTGGTTGCATTCAGTCGCGGATTGAGACGACGCGAGCGAAGCTCACCACGCGAGGCGCTCGATCCTCGACCTCTCGGGGGGGTGACGGGGCGTGGCGTGGGAGTTTTCATCCCCGGCGGGGATTGGGCTGCCACCCAGCGAGGAGCTGAGCGTGACCGGAACCGTCGAGACAGAAGACAGGCCAGAGAGCGCGGACCCCTTGGGCGATGCGGAGACCGAGCAGGATGGCGGCCTGGCCCCAGGCGCGAAGTTCGGCCGGTATGTCATCGTGCGGAAGATGGGCGCCGGTGGCATGGGCGCCGTCTACGAGGGCACGCACAGCGAGCTGAAGAAGCGCGTCGCGATCAAGACGCTGCACCCCGAGGTCGCGCACGACCCGCAATCGCGCGCGCGCTTCCTTCAAGAGGGCCAGGCGGCCTCGAAGATCCGCCACCCCCACGTGGTCGATGTCTCCGACGTGGGCATCGAGGGCCGCGTGCCCTACCTCGTCATGGAGTATCTCGACGGCGAGGACCTCGCGTCGCGCATCCAGCGCGAGGGCGCCATGGCCCCCGAGTCGATCTGCGACGTCATGCTGCCGGTGATGGCCGCGCTGATGGCCGCCCACGACGAGGGGATCGTCCACCGCGACCTCAAGCCCGAGAACATCTTTCTCTCGCGCACCCGCGACGGGGCCATCGTGCCGAAGGTGCTCGACTTCGGCATCTCGAAGATGTCCGACGCGAAGCGCTCGAAATCGCTCACGGCGTCGGCGTCGCTCCTCGGCACGCCGTACTACATGTCGCCCGAGCAGGCGGCCGAGAGCAAGAACGTCGACGGCCGCACGGACCAGTACGCGCTCGGGGTCATTCTCTATGAGTGCGCGACGGGCGTGCTCCCCTTCGAGGCCGCGACGCTGGTCGGGATCCTCAACGCGGTCATCTCGGGCAGCTTCGTGCCGCCCCGCGCGCGCCGGCCCGAGCTGCCCGAAGCCTTCGAGGCCGTCGTGCTGCGCGCCATGCAGCGCGCGCCAGAGGACCGCTTCCCCTCGGTGCACGCGCTCGGCGCCGCGCTCATGCCCTTCGCGGGCGCCGAGGCCAGGGTGTTGTGGGAGCGGGTGTTCCTCAAGCCCCGGCCCCTGGCAGACTCGCCCGCGCCCGCGCTCGCTCCGGCTCCCGCGGCGCGTGACGCCCCGTCGGCTGCGAACACGGTCGCGGCCTACCCCGCGTACGTGCCGCCGGCGCGCGCGCACGCCGGCACGCTCGAGCCCAGCAATCGAGCGACGCCCCCCGCGGCCCCGCCCCGATGGCGCGGCGCATGGATCGGCCTGGCGGCGGTGCTCGCGGTGGGAGGCGTGGTCGCCGGGGTCGTGGTGAGCCATGGGGAGCCCGCGGCGCCGCCCCGCGTCGCGCACGCGAGCGCGCGGCCGCCCCCGGCGCGTCCCTATCGGGTGTCGGTTCGGGTGAGCCCCGAGCGCGCGGCCATTCTGCTCGACGGCCGTCCCGTGGGCGTGGGGGCGTTCGAGCGCGAGCTCGCGCACGACGGCGCGCCTCACACGCTGCTCGTCGCCGCGGAGGGGTTCGAGCCCCAGGAGCTGAACTTCCGCGACGCCCCCCCGCCCGAGCGCATCACGCTGGTGGCGATCCCCGCCGCGCCGGCTCCCGTCGCGACGGCCGTGAGCGCGGGCGAGGAGGCCACGGGGTCACGCGAGGCGCGACGGCATCACCGCTCGAGGCGGAGCCATGAGGATCCCGCGGGGTCGGCCCCCGCCGCGCCGGTTCGCTCGACGGCGGGCGTGAACGGGGCGCCGCTGGTGGATTGACCCATGGCCCATGTTTCAACGTTCGCCCGGGGCGCCTTCGCGCTGGTGTTGCTGTGGAGCGCGCCGTCGCTCGCGCAGAGCTCGACGGAGGACGCGCTCATTCGACGCGGCCTGGAGCTCCGAGCCGAGGGGCACGACGGCGAGGCGCTGACACAGTTCCGCGAGGCGTATGAGCGCTCTCACTCGGCGCGTGCACGCGCGCAGATGGGAATGGCCGAGCAGGCGCTCGGGCGTTGGGTCGACGCAGACCAGCACCTCCGCGAGGCCCTCGCGCAGGCCCAGGACCCGTGGGTGATGCGCACGCGGCCGGTGCTCGAGCAGGCCCTCGCGGTGATCCAGCAACACGTCGGGCGGGTCGAGGTGCGGGGCAACGTCCCAGGCGCGGTGGTGCGCATCGACGGGCGTCAAGTGGGTACGCTTCCGCTCGTCGAGGCGGTGCCGGTCATCGCGGGCACGGTCACGCTCGAGGTCGGCGCGCCGGGTCACTACCCGGTCTCGCGGCAGCTCGTGGTGCCCGCGGCGTCGCTCGTGCGCGAGTCGGTCGACCTCGCGCCGGTCCCCGAAACACCCGTCACGTCCCCGGTGCGCGTGACGGCTCCGACGGGTGCGACGTCCGCCGCGCCGGTCGTCGAGCCTCGCACGTCACCGCCGACTGTCGCAGTCGTCACGGCTCCGCGCGTTGCGCCCGCGTCGTCACGGCGAACCTTCGCGTGGGTGTCGGCCGCGGCGGCGGCGGCGCTCGTGGGCGGCGGGGTGGCGCTGCTCGTGGCTGGGAACGCTGCGGTCACGCGATACAACAACGACGACAACTGCCTCCCCGCCAGCGGCGCGCGGCGGTACGACGCATGCGGCGGCGACTACGACGGCGGCACGCTGATGCAATCGCTCGGCGTGACGGGGCTCGTCGTCGGGGGCGGTCTGGCGGTGACCTCGGCGGTGCTGTTCCTGACGGCGCCGACTCGGAGAGGCGCGTCGGCGCGATTCACTTGTGGACATGGTCCGGGAGAGCTGGGGGTGTCGTGCGCGGGCGTGTTCTAGGCCGGGGGCTTGGGTTGCTGGCGACGCTGGCGTGGGGCTGCGTGACGCCGAAGTCCAAGGACGACCGCCGCGATGCGATGACCGCGCTGCCAGACAGCCGGGCCGACGTGGTCGCCGAGGACGCCGCGCCGGGCGACGTCGTGTCCATGGACGCGAGCGTCGACGCCCCGATGGACGCGAGCGTCGACGCCCCGATGGAGGCGAGCACTGACGCCCCGATGGAGGCGAGCACTGACGCCCCGATGGAGGCGAGCACTGACGCCCTGACGGACACGAGCCCCGACGCCTCGACGGACGCGAGCGCTGACGCCCTGATGGACGGGAGGGCCGACGCCCCGATGGATGCGCCTGCCGATGCCGTGATGGATGCCACCGCCGACCTCACGGACGCGAGCGCAGACGCGGGCGTCGATGCCATGGGGGACGGCGCCGTGACGCCGGTGCAGGTCGGGCTCGGGTTCCGGCACACGTGCGCCTTGATGTCCGACGGGAGCGGGCGGTGCTGGGGTGAGAACATCTACAACAACCTCGGCGACGGCACCGCGGCGCCGATGCAATTGACGCCCGTGCCGGTCACGGTGGCGCGCGACATCTTCTTTCTCGGCGCGTTCGGACAGGGGACCTGCGCCGGGCTCAGGGACGGGTCGATCGTGTTCTGGGGCGGCGGTGACACGCATGGTCCCGGGAGCCTGAGCCTCCGGCTCCCCCTCGACGCCGACGCCGGGCGACCGACGCAGGTCTCCTACGGAGAGAGCCCCTGCTTCGTGACGGACCGCGGGACCGTCCACTGCGTCGGCTACAACGGCTCGGGGCAGCTCGGCGACGGCACCAGCACCGCCGGCTACGACTATCACGTCGAGACGGTGCTCGACGTGGCTGGCGCGGTGCAGGTGAGCACGGGGATGGGCTTCAACTGCGCCCGCCTCGGCGACGGCACCGTGCGATGCTGGGGGAGCAACAGCCGCGGCCAGCTCGGGGTCGGCCCGACCGGCGACGAGACGTGCATGAGCGGCCCCTGCCGCACCCGCGCCGTCGCCGTCGAGGGGCTCTCGGGCGTGCGCTCCGTGGCGCTGGGGCCTCGGCACGCGTGCGCCGTGCTCGACACCGACTCCGTGGTCTGCTGGGGGGAGAACGGGGGCGGCGAGCTCGGCGACGGCACGACGACCAGCCGCTCGACGCCCCGCGAGACCTCTCCCGCGCTGCGCGGCGTGGTGCGGCTCGCGCTCGACGCCGAGGCGGACTTCTCCTGCGCGGTTCGCGGCGACGGCACCGTCGCGTGCTGGGGTGGCGCCTACGGCGCCGTCGCGAACGTCCCCGGTCTGACCGACGTGGTCGACCTCGCGGTGGGCATCAACCACACGTGCGCGATCCGCACCGACGGCCACGTGGTCTGCTGGGGGAACAACGACCGAGGCCAGCTCGGCGACGGCACGACGATGTCGCGCACGACGCCGACGCGCGTGGTGGGACTCTGACGTGCCGCCATGTGACCGCTTTGATGAACAGCCCCGGAGGTAGCGCCCGATGCCAGTGTTCGTGATCCAGACCCTCGGCCGCCCGACGCAGCTGCTCACGGTCGACCGCACCGAGGTGCGCGTGGGCCGGAGCCCAGAGAACCAGATCGTTCTTCCACAGGAGACGGTGTCGCGTGAGCACGCGGTCTTCCTGCTGGGGCCGCTCGGGCGCTGGCAGGTGAGCTGCGTCTCCGAGACCAACCCGGTCGTGGTCGACGGACGCCTCGTCACCCAGGGCGCCAACGTTCAAGAAGGCAGCGAGGTGCTCATCGGGAGCGAGCACCTCGTGGTGTTCTTCCTCGACCCGCAGGCGGCCGAGGCTCGCGTGGGGGCCTCGGCGGGCTTCGAACGCAGGGAGTGCTCCACCTGCCACTGGCGCGGGCTGATGAGCAGCGCGCGCAAGAACCTCACCTGTCCGCGGTGCGGGGGCGTGAGCTTCCTCGCGGTCGAGCGCTACGACGCGGCCGCCGCCGACCCGGGCAAGGCTCGGGTCTCGACGACCGCGCTCGACCCCGAGGCCGCGAAGGGAGTCTTCCGCGAGCTGCACGCGCCGCGCGCGGGGTTCCTCGAGCGCGCCGACGAACGCGCCGGGCCCGACGCGCGCGTCGCGCTTCGCGGCAACGAGCCGCTCACGCTCGGGTCGCCCGAGGCCCCGGCGTTGAAGCTCTACGGCGTGACCTTCGGCAAGGTCCACGTGACCTGGAAGGGCAAGGAGTGCGAACTCCTGAGCGAGATGATCTTCCCGGCGGCGACGCTCAACGGCGCCAGGGTCAAGACCGCCGTGCTGCAGAGCGGCGAGGTGTTCGAGGTGGGGTCGAATCGCTTCCGCTTCGTCGCGCTCTAACGACTCCTCGACGCTGTGATGTGCCTCTTCTCATCAATTCTTCGCCTCATTCCGCTCCGCTTCTCCAGAAACTCGAATGTTCCATGAAAATACTTCAGGCGCTTGAGCGCTGACTCTCCGCCGCCGTTGGGACTCTGCGAGCAGGCGATACCAGTTCCCCCGCTCTGCTCGGAGTCACGCCATGCCGTCCAACGCCGCCGTCCGCCCCCGCACCACCGTCGCCCACACCGTTGCGCAGGAGGTCGCCAACGACGCGTCCGAGCGTCCGTTCGTGTTCCCCGCGATGCCACCGCCCGAGGAGGCGACGCTCGCACGCCTGGGCGAGGCGCTCGGCGCGCCCGACGAGACCTGCCGCGCGCTCAACCTCGGCGCCCACGACGCCGCGGAGATCGCCGAGCTCGGCACGCACTCGGACACCGCCGCGATCGTCGAGAGCGTGCCGACGATCATCGTCTCGGCCGTCACGGTGCTCTCGGGGCTCGACGAGGCGCAGGCCGCCCACGTGCTGCTCGACACCGGGCTCTTCGCCGTGATCGTCGACGAGACGGTGCGCCTCGTGGTCGTGCGCGGCGCGTACGACGACGCCCTCGGCACCGCGGGCGCCGCCACGGGACGCCGCCTCCGCACGCGCCGCGGCGCGCGCGCCGACGCCATCACCCTGCGCGACACCGTCGCCGAGGGCGTGGTGCGCGCGCTCGGCCCCGCCCACGCGGAGGAGGTCCGCGCCGCCGCGGGCGCGGCCGGCAACGACGGCGACCTCGCGCGCGGCCTCGACGGCCTCGCGGGCTACGTCGAGCGCGTGCTCACGCACGGCTCCGACGACGACCGCGCGCGGCTCTCGCGCCATCGCATCGGGGCGTCGCGCGTGCGGGCGCTGCGGGCGAAGGCCGTGAGCGTGCGCAACATGATCGACGCGAAGGGCGCGCTCGCGCCGCGCGCCGCCCACCAGCGCGCCCTCGACGCGCAGGAGGGCCGCGTGCTCGTGCTCGTGCGCAAGGTCGTCTCCGCGATGCGCTCGGCGCGCTCGGCCGACGGCTCCATCCCCGCGGTGCAGCTCGGCCGCCTCGCCGCGCTCCTCTCGCCGCGCAAGAGCCGCAAGAAGGCCCCGACCGCGTAGCGCAGAGGTCAGACGCGTCTGGTACGCCGCGCGTGGCCGGAGTTCGGCGTAGCTCCCTGGTCTCGGTTTCACCGCCTCACTCCGGTCAATATCGTGCGGCCGCCCCGCTTCG
>JBDHVF010000411.1:0-7151 GCA_039809605.1 Polyangiales bacterium
CCCGTGCAGTCGTCGCGGTCGGTCTCCGCGCTGCGCCCGCGCTTCGCCGCGCTGGCCCGCAGGGCGCTGCGCGAGCGCCGCGCGTGCGAGGAGATCGGCGCCGTCGGCGGCCGGAGCCTGTACGCGTACGCCTTTCCGATCGGCGACCAGCCCGCGGTCGCGCCGCGCGGCACGGCCGTTCTGCTGCGCGACCTCGCGTACGTCGACGACAACCTGCAGGTCACGGCGCGGCGCCTCGCGCTCGTCGGCCTCGCGCTGGCCCTGGCCGTCGCGGTGGGCACGTGGCTCGCGCTCCGCTCCGCGGTGCTGCGCCCGGTCGCGTCGCTCGTGACCGCCGCCGAGCGCGTGGGCGCCGGCTCGCTCGACGAGACCGTGCCCGCCCGCGGACACGACGAGGTGGGGCGCCTCGCGCGCGCCTTCAACCGCATGGTGGCGTCGCTGCGCGCGGCCCGCCGCGAGCTCGACGCCCAGCACGACGCGACGCGCGCGCTCGAGCGGCGACTGCGCCACGCGCAACGCCTCGCGCTCGTGGGGCAGCTCGCGGCCAACGTGGCCCACCAGGTGGGCTCGCCCCTCAACGTGGTGATGGGCAGGGCCCGCTACGCCCTGCGGCAGGGCGGGCAGAGCGAGCGCGACGCGCGCCACTTCCAGGAGATCCTCGCGGGCGCCGAGCAGATCTCGCGCGTGATCGAGGGGCTGCTCACGCAGGCCCGCAAGGCGCGCGGCGCGGCCACCGCCGTCGACCTCGCGGCGCTCGCGCGCGACACGCTGCGCTTCCTCGAGGTCGAGTGCGAGCGCCTCGGCGTGCGCGTGCGACTGAGGGCGCCCGCCCCCGTCGCGGTGCAGGGCAGCCGCGACGAGCTCGAGCAGGTGCTCCTCAACCTCTGCGTCAACGCCCTGCAGGCACAGCCCCACGGCGGCGCGCTCGACCTCACGATCGAGGCCGGGCAGGGCGACGACGGCGCGCCCGTCGCGACCGTCACCGTCGACGACGCCGGGCCGGGCGTCCCCGCGGCGCTGCGCGAGCGCGTCTTCGAACCGTTCTTCAGCACCAAGGGCCCCGACGAAGGCACGGGCCTCGGGCTCGCGATCTGCGACGAGCTCGTGCGACGGCAGGGCGGCACGATTCATGTAGCCACCTCGCCGCACGGAGGCGCCCGCTTCCGCGTCACGCTCCCGCTCGCGGAGCGCTCCCCTCAGGTGACCCGATGACCAGGGCTCTTCCCACGACGACCGAGGCTCCGACGCGCGTGCTCGTGGTCGACGACGACCGCGGCCTCGCGCAGTTCGTCGTCGAGGTGCTCACCGACGCGCGCCACGAGGCGGTGGCCGTGCACGACGCGGCGTCGGCGCGGCGCGAGATCGAGGGCGGCGCCTTCGACGTGGTGGTGACCGACCTGCGCATGCCCGGCGGCTCGGGGCTCGACCTGCTCGCGTGGGTCAAGGGCTACGACCCGCGCATCGCCGTGCTCGCGGTGACCGCCTACGGCTCGCTCGAGACGGCCATCCGGGCCATCCGCCTCGGCGCGGCGGACTACATCCCCAAGCCGTTCGAGCCCGACGCGCTCCTGCTCGCGGTCGACAAGTCGATCCGCGAGCACGCGATGCGGTCGGAGCTCGCGCGGCTGCGGGGCGAGGTCGAGCGGCGCTTCGGCTTCGACGCGGTGGTGGCGCGGAGCCAGGTGATGCGCGACCTCGTGGCCTTCGCGCGGCGCGTGGCCGACAGCCCGAGCACGGTGCTCATCACGGGCGCGAGCGGCGTGGGCAAGGAGGTCATGGCGCGCGCGATCCACCAGGCGTCGCGGCGACGGGCGCGGCCCTTCGTGGCCGTCAACTGCGCGGCCATCCCCGACGCGCTGCTCGAGAGCGAGCTCTTCGGCCACAAGAAGGGCGCGTTCACGGGCGCCGTGGCCGACAAGCGCGGGCTCTTCCACGAGGCCCACGAGGGCACGCTCTTTCTCGACGAGATCGGCGACCTGCCGCAGGCGCTCCAGGCCAAGCTCCTGCGGGTGCTCCAGGAGCGCGAGGTGCGCCCCGTGGGCGCGACGCGCGCCGAGGCGATCGACGTGCGGCTGATCGCGGCGACCCACCAGGACCTCAAGGCCGCCATCGCCGCGCGGCGCTTCCGCGAGGACCTGTACTACCGCCTGTGCGTGCTGGAGATGGCGATCCCCGCGCTGCGGGACCGCGTCGACGACGTGATGCCGCTGGCCGAGCACTTCCTCGAGGTCTCGAACGCGCGCGTGGGGCGCAGCGTGTCGGGCTTCTCGGGCGCGGCGGCGAAGGTGCTCTGCCAGTACGGCTGGCCGGGCAACGTGCGCGAGCTCCAGAACGCGGTGGAGCGCGCGGTCAACGTGTGCGCCGGCGACCTGATCTCGCCCGACGACCTGCCGCCCGCGCTCCAGCGCCCTGCGGAGGAGGACTTCCTCGACCGCGCGCTCGACCGGTCGATGACGCTCGAGGAGCTCGAGCTCGCGTACGCGCGCCGCGTGCTCGCGCGCTGCGGCGGCAACAAGAAGCGCGCGGCGGGCGTGCTCGGCATCGACCGCCGCACGCTCCACCGCTGGTTCGGGCCCGCCGACGAGGGCGACGCCGAGGCGACCCCGCCCGACGAGCGCCGCGCCTCGGCGCCGCCGCGCTGAGACCGCCGTCCATCGCGGCCGCGCGTCAGCGCCATCGCTTCTCACGGCGGACGTCGTGCGACACGGCCGCCGACCTCGCGCCTCAGCGCGCGGCGAGCCTCGCGAGCACGGCGCGCACGTCGTCGACCGAGCGCAGCCGCAGGCCCGCGCGGCTGGGGGCGGGGCCTACGTGAAAGGCCAGCGCCTCGGGCGGGAGCGCCGCGAACAGGTCCTCGTCGGTGCGGTCGTCGCCGAACGCGGCCGCCGATGCGCCGGACGGGGCGCGCGAGAGCACGGCGCGCACGACGCGTCCCTTGTTCGCGCCGTAGGGCCTGAGCTCGACGACCTTGTCGCCCGAGAGCAGCTCGACGGGCGCGTTCGAGAGCAGCGACGAGACGTGCACCTTGAGCTCGTTGGCCTGGAGCGCGCCGTACTCCGCGTCGGCCATGCGGTAGTGCCACGCGAGCCCCGAGCGCTTCTGCTCCACGAGCGAGCCGGGCGTGCGCGCCGCGAAGTCCTCGAGGATCTCCAGCGCGCGGGCGCGCCACGTGTCGGGCGGCCCGTCGAGGCCGACCCACGCGCCGCCCGGCGCCCGCGACCACTGACCGTGCTCGGCGTGAAGGCCCAGCGGCAGCGCGCCGAACCAGCGGTCGAGCGCGTCCTGGCCCCGGCCGCTCACCACGTGCACCTCGGCGCCGGGCCGCGACGCGAGCCGCGCCAGCAGCGAGAGCAGGGCGTCGTCGGGCTGCGCGAGGTCGGGCGTCGCCGCGATGGGCACCATCGTGCCGTCGTAGTCGAGCAGCAGCACGAGCGCCTCCGCCGAGGCCATCGCGTCGACGGCGCGCGTGACCTGCGCGGGCGAGGAGTACACGAGCGGGCGGTGGTCGGGCCGCTCGCCGCTGCGCGCGAGCTGGTCGAGGAAGGTCCGCGACCAGCGGTGGACGTCGTACGAGAACACGCGGCGTCGCAGGCTCCGCATGCGGGCGCGCCGCTCGGCGGCGGACATCGAGAGGGCGCGGTGGTAGGCGCGCGCCGAGCGCTCGATGTCGTAGGGGTTGACGTGCACGGCCTCGGCGAGCTCGGTCGCGGCGCCCGCGAACTCGCTGAGCACCAGCACGCCGCCCTCGTCGGAGCGCGCGGCGACGAACTCCTTGGCGACGAGGTTCATGCCGTCGCGGATGGGGGTCACCAGCAGCGCGTCGGCCGCGCGGTAGAGGGCCGCGACGTGCCGCTCCGAGAGGCCGCGGTAGACGTAGTGCACGGGCGCCCAGCGCGGCGAGCCGAAGCGGCCGTTGATGCGCCCGACGAGGGCGTCGACCTGGTGGCGGAACTCGGCGTACGCCTCGACGCTGGTGCGCGAGGGCACCGACACCTGCACCAGCCGCACGCGCTCGTGGAGCTCGGGGTGCTCGGCGAGCAGCCGCTCGTAGGCGAGCAGCCGCCGCGGGATGCCCTTGGTGTAGTCGAGGCGGTCGATGCCCACGAGCACCTGCTCGCCGCTCGCGCCGCGGAACTCGTCGGCGAGGGCGCGCACCTCGGGCGACTCGCCGAGGCGCTGGTAGGCGTGCGCGTCGACGCCCATGGGAAAGACCCCGAGGCCGGCCGCTCGGCCCTGCCACGCGATGCGGTCGACGTCGGCGCCCGCGCCGAGCACGTGGAGCACCGACGACGCGAAGTTGCGCATGTACGAGGCCGTGTGAAAGCCCACGAGGTCGGCGCCGAGCAGCCCTTCGAGCAGGGCCTCGCGCGAGGGCAGCGTGCGGAAGGTGTCGGGGTGGGGGAAGGGGATGTGGAGGAAGAAGCCGACGACCGCGTCGGGGACGCGCTCGCGGATCATGCGAGGCACGAGCATGAGCTGGTAGTCGTGCACCCACACGAGGTCGCCGGGCCGGTAGCGTGCCGCGACCTCGTCGGCGAAGCGCTGGTTGACGCGGCGGTAGACCTCGAAGTCGGACGTCTCGAGCGGGAGCTGACTCGGAAAGGCGTGGAACAGGGGCCAGAGCACGCCGTTGCAGTAGCCCTCGTAGTACTGCTCGACCTCCTCGCCCGTGAGCGCGACAGGCGCGACCCTGAGCGCCGCGAAGCGCGCGTCGAGGGCGCTTCGCTGCGCCTCGGGGAGCTCGCTTCGCGCGCCGGGCCAGCCGACCCACAGGCCGTCGCCCTCCTCGTGCACGGATTTGAGCCCCGTGGCGAGCCCGCCGGCGCTTCGCTCGACGCGCACGCCGTCGGCGTTCGCGACGACGGTGACCGGGAGCCGATTGGAGACGATCAGGACCCTGCTCATGGGCGGCGATGACCTCGGGGTGGTGGGAGCCGGTTCGATCATAGCGAATGCCGTGCCGTGGGCGTGGCAGACCACGGGTCGGTCGTCGGGCAGAACGTCACGGCGCGCCTGCCTCGCCGCACCTGCGGTCCCCTTGACGATTCAATTGATTGATTGAATGATTGAATCCGTGACCACGCCTCACCGTCGCTTCAAGGACGCCCTCTACGAGCAGTTCGCTCGGGTGGGCAAGGCGCTCTCGTCGCCGAAGCGCCTCGAGCTGCTCGACCTGCTCTCGCAGGGGCCGCGCACCGTCGAGGCCCTCGCCGAGCAGGCGTCGATGCCGATCGCGAACGCGTCGCAGCACCTCCAGGTGCTCCGCGCGGCGCGGCTCGTCGAGGCCGAGAAGAGGGGCGCCCACGTCGAGTACCGCCTCGCCGACGAAGCGGTGGCGCTGCTCTTCCGCTCGCTGCGCGGCGTGGCCGAGGCGCGGCTGGCCGAGGTCGAGACGGTCTCGCGGGCGTACTTCGAGTCGCGCGGCGCGATGGAGCCCGTGGGCGGCAGCGACCTCTTGCGCCGGGTGCGCGAGGGCGAGGTGACGGTGCTCGACGTGCGGCCCGTCGAGGAGTACCGCGCGGGCCACATCCCCGGCGCGCTGTCGATCCCGGTCGCCGAGCTCGCGCGCCGCGTCGGCGAGCTGCCGAAGGGGCGCGAGGTGGTCGCCTACTGCCGCGGGCCCTACTGCGTCATGGCCGTCGAGGCCGTCGAGGTCTTGCGCAAGAAGGGCCTGCGCGCGCGGCGCATGGAGCTCGGCGTCGTCGACTGGCGCGCACGCGGCTGGCGCGTCGAAGCGGGCGAGGGGGCGCGATGAGCCACGCTCGCCTGGGCCTGCGCGAGAACCTCGGTCAGTTCTCGCTGCTCGTGCTCGTCAACGCGTTCGTGGGCGCCATGGTGGGCATGGAGCGCACGATCCTCCCGCCCATCGCCGAGCGCGACTTTCACCTCGCCGCGAAGACCGCGGTGCTCTCGTTCGTCGTCGTGTTCGGCGTGACCAAGGCGCTCACCAACTACCTGGCGGGGCGGCTCTCCGACCGCGTCGGCCGCAAGCGCGTGCTCGTCGGGGGATGGCTCGTCGCCGCGCCGGTGCCCTTCCTCCTCATGTGGGCGCCGAGCTGGGCGTGGGTGCTCGTCGCCAACGCGCTCCTCGGCGTGAGCCAGGGGCTCACCTGGTCGACCACGGTCATCATGAAGATCGACCTCGCGGGGCCCCAGCGGCGCGGGCTCGCGATGGGCCTCAACGAGTTCGCGGGCTACTCCGCCGTGGCCGCGAGCGCGCTCGCGACGGGCCTCGTCGCCGCGCGCTACGGCCTGCGCCCCGAGCCCTTCTACCTCGGCGTGGGCTTCGTGGCGCTCGGGCTCGCGCTCTCGGCCCTCGCCGCGCGAGAGACGAGGCACCACGCCGCCGCCGAGTCGAAGCTGCACGGCGCGCTCGCGCCCGAGGCCGCGCCCACGCAGCGCGAGGTGTTCTGGCGCACGACGCTGCGCGACCGCGACCTGTCGAGCGTGAGCCAGGCGGGCCTGGTCAACAACCTCAACGACGGCATGGCCTGGGGCCTCTTCCCCCTGCTCTTCACAGCCGCGCGCATGGACCTCGCGCAGGTCGGAACGCTCGCCGCGATCTACCCGGCCACGTGGGGCGTGGCGCAGCTCTTCACGGGCGCGCTCTCCGACCGCGTGGGGCGCAAGTGGCTCATCGCGTCGGGCATGTGGGTGCAGGCCGCGGGCATCGCCGCGGTCGTGCGCTCTCATTCGTTCGCGGGCTTCGCCGCGGGCGGCGCGATGCTGGGCGTGGGCACCGCGATGGTCTACCCGACGCTGCTCGCGGCCATCGGCGACGTGGCGCACCCCTCGTGGAGGGCCTCGTCGGTCGGCGTCTACCGCCTCTGGCGCGACCTCGGCTACGCGATCGGCGCGCTGCTCGCGGGCGTCGCCGCCGACGCGCTCGGGCTGCCCGCCGCGATGTGGCTCGTCGCCGCCCTCACCCTCGCCTCGGGCGTCGTCGTGGCCGTGCGCATGCGCGAGACCCTGCGGCGCTCGCCCGAGAAGTTCGCCGCGGAGCACGTCGAGGGCGCCGTCGACATCCCGCTCGGCGCGTCGGCCGACGACGGCGCGCTGCGCATCGCGATCCGAGACACGGGCGAGGGCGTCGCGCGCGAGGAGCTCGCGCGGCTGCTCGAGGGCGACGGGGCCGCGACGCGCACGGTCAC
>JBDHVF010000412.1:0-7146 GCA_039809605.1 Polyangiales bacterium
CGGCGGGAGCTCTCCCGGCGGCAGGCGCGCGCTGTCGGGCAGCGTGCCCGTGAGCGAGTTGAGGAAGGCGACGATGCGCGAGACCTGCTCGTCGCTCAGCTCTCGCCCGAGCTGAAAGTGGGCCATCGCGCGCACGGCCTCGTCGAGCGTGCCGCGCGAGCCGTCGTGAAAGTAGGGCGCGGTGAGCGCGACGTTGCGCAGCGTCGGCACCTTGAAGAAGTGCCGGTCGGCCTCGTTGTGCGTCACGTTGTAGCGGCCGTTGTCGGCCTCGGTGAGGGGGGTGCCGCGCTCGGCGAAGTAGTTGCGAACGGCGCCCATGCGCTGAAAGCTCGTGCCCCCGAGGTTCACGCCCTGGTGGCAGGTGATGCAGCCCGTGGTGACGAAGAGGTCGGCGCCGGCGCGCTCCTCGGGGCTGAGCGCGTGCTCGTCGCCCTTGAGCCAGCGGTCGAAGCGCGAGGGCGTCACGAGCGTCTCCTCGTAGGCCGCGATGGCGTCGCGCAGGTTCTCGCCCGTCACGGGCCCGCCGTACACCTGGCGGAACATCTCGACGTATTGCGGGCTGCGGCCCACCGAGGTCGCCGCGTTCTCGACCGTGCTGCCCATCTCGATCGGGTTGGCCATGGGGCCGCCGGCCTGCTCGCGCAGGTCCGCCGCGCGGCCGTCCCAGAACTGCGCGAGGTTGAAGCGGGCGTTGAACACCGTCGGCGAGTTGATGGGCCCCGGCTGGTTGTGGATGCCCAGCGACACGCGCCGCCCGTCGGCGCCGCCGCGGTCGAGCGAGTGGCACGACGCGCACGACACCGTCCCGTCGCCCGAGAGGATCGGGTCGTGGAAGAGCCTGCGCCCCAGCGCGACCTTCGCGGGGTTGGTCACCACCACCTCGGGCAGCGGGGTGACGGCCGACCGGAGGATCGCCGCAGGGCCCTCGGCGCCCGGGCCCGTGATGGGCTCCGAGTACTCGGTGAGGGGGGTGCCGGTGCCGCCGCCGATGGGGGGCGGGAGGTGAAAGTCGCCGCAGCCCGCGAGCGCGAGCGGTGCGGTGGCGCTCGCGCCGACGATCAGCGCGCGGCCCATGGAGCTTCTCAACCAGGACGTCACGGTCTTCACGGAACGACCTCCTCGGGTGTCACGACCGAGCCGAGGCGTATACCGCAACCCGTCGCCGAGGGGGTATCGCGAACTCAGGGCGTCGCGACGCCCGTGATGGCGCTCTGGGAGGTGAGCGAGGCGCCGCGGGGCGGCGTGACCGCGCAGGTCCCGTCGGGCCGAAAGCGCACCGAGGCCACGCGCCAGAAGGGGTTCGAGCCCGGGTCGCGCTCGCCCGTGAGCTCGCGCTCGAAGCGCGCCACGCGCTGCTCGCCGCAGTAGATCATCACGATCGCGGTCGTGTCGCCCGTCTGCCCGTGGGCCGAGTAGTAGTGCACGCCCACCTGGTAGTCGGCGTCGAGCTCGGGCGCGTCGCCCCGGATGTTCTCCGGGCCCTCTCCGTCGGTGTCGTCGGTGTCGAGCCAGCGCCGCCGCGACTCGTCGGCGAGCGACTCGTCGGGCTTGCGGTTGGCGTAGTAGCAGTCGGCGTTGGTCACCCAGCGCGGGTCGTGGCCCGTCACCATGTGCAGGTCGACGTCGGTGTTGCTGGTGTTCCACGAGAGCTCCACGCGCAGCCCGTGGCCCGCCATGGTGACCTGCGTCTCGCACGAGGCCGTGCGCCCCTCGCGGTCGCGCGCCTCGGCCAGCACCGTGTAGTCGCCCACGATCACCGAGGTGAACGGCACCTCGGCCCCCACCCCCACGACCCCGTCGGAGTCGTTCGCGTCGAAGCGCTCGGAGAAGCGGTAGTAGCGCGCCTGCGGCGACTGTGTGACCGTCCAGCGCACGCGCACGCCCTCGCCCGCGGCGTCGGCCCGGAGGTGCACCGGCGCCCCCGCGAGCGCGCGGGAGGGAGCGGGGCACCGCACCGTCGGCCCCCCTGCCGTCGCGACCACCTGCGGCGCGGGCGGCGCGTCGGGCGCGGTCGCGATCACGAGCGGCGGCGCGGGGTGGAGCACGTGGACGGTGGTCACCTCGCGGGTCTCATGCTGCGACGAGCACGCGGCGAGGGAGAGGCACACAAGGGCGGCGAGACGCATGGGGACCTCCGAGGCGTTGCGAGCGCGCACGGAGATACGCCCCGCGCGAGACGCCCTTACAGACGTTCGAGCGGGGCGATGGCTTTGCGAGGGAGAGAGGCGCGCGGCGCCTCAGGGTGAGGCGCGCACGATCACCGCGCGCGGCGCCAGAGCGCGAGGCCGAGCAGCGCCGCGGCCACGCAGAGGCCGGCCCACAAGGCCCACCGAGGCCGGGGCCTCGCGACGATCGCGGTCGGGTCCTGCGACTCGGCGAGCATCCCCGAGGCGCCGCCCTCGTCGGCCATCGACGCGGCGCGCTCCTCGTCGAGCGCGCTCTCCATGCCCGGCGGCGCGAGCGAGGCCCCGTGGAGGTCGTGGCGAAGGTCGACGTCCGAGGGCATCGTGGGCTTTCCTGACATGGCGGTACCTCCTTGGTGATGTGCTTCATGAAGCTACGCACGCCGCGTACCCGCGTGCGCTCCCCCCGCCTTCGCCGCACGAAGGCGAAGGAACGTCATGGTGCGGTTTCGAATTCGCACGCGCCGTCACGCACGGGCGTCATCGCGCGGCGCTCGCTCGCTGCGCGCTCGTGAGGGAGATGTTCTGCTTCGGCGAAGCATTAAGAGAGGGCGCGGAGGGTTCGTGATATCGTCGAGGCGCCTATGGCGACTGGTGTGCAAACCTCGCCTCCACCTCCGCGGGTGGTGACCGTGCGGGCCCTGGCAGAGCCGGGGGCGCTCCCGCTCACGCTCGACCTCGTGGCGGGCGCCGCGGGGCTCGACCGGGTGATCGCGCACACGCGCATCCAGAAGTCGGGGCTCGCGCTGGTGGGTCACTTCCAGGGGCTCTCTCCGCGCCGCGTGCAGATCCTCGGCGAGACCGAGATGAGCTTCCTCGCGAACATGGGGGCGGGCGAGCGCCGCGCGGCCATCGACGCCTTCGTCTCGCGGGCGATGCCCTGCGTGGTGGTGAGCGCGGCGCTCTCGCCGTTCACGGAGCTCCTGGCGGCGGGCGAGGCGCACGGGTGCCCGGTGCTGCTCTCGCCCGCGCGCAGCTCGGTGACCATCAACGCCATCCACGCGTGGCTCGACGACCAGCTCGCGATGCGCACGCGCGTGCACGGCGTGTTCATCGACGTGTTCGGCGTGGGCATCCTGCTGCTGGGCAAGAGCGGCATCGGCAAGAGCGAGTGCGCGCTCGAGCTCGTGCAGCGGGGCCACCGGCTCGTGGCCGACGACGTGGTCGACTGCACCCTGCGCCCGCCCGACTTCGTCTACGGCATGGCCACCGAGCTCTTGAAGGATCACCTCGAGGTGCGCGGCCTCGGGGTGCTCAACATCCGCGACCTCTTCGGCGTGGCGGCGGTGCGCGACAAGAAGCGCGTCGACCTCGTGGTGCGGCTCCTCAGCTACGACGACGACGAGAGCTGGGACCGCCTCGGCATCGACGACGAGTGGTACGACGTGCTCGGCGTCCGCATCCCCATGCGGAGGTTGCCCGTGAGGCCGGGCAAGAACACCGCGAGCACCGTGGAGGTCGCCGGGCGCAACGAGCTCCTGCGGCGCGCGGGCGTCCACTCGGCGCGGGAGTTCCACGCGCGGCTCGCGCGCGCGCTGGGCGTGCCCGACCCGGCCACCACCGCAGATCCGTCCGACCTCGGAGGCACCGAATGACCTCCGCGACCGACACCCAGCGCGTGGTCGTGGTCATCACGGGCGTCTCGGGCGCGGGCCGCACCACGGCCCTGCACGTGCTCGAAGACCTGTCGTTCTACTGCGTCGACAACCTCCCGACGCCGCTCCTCCCCGAGGCCATCGCCCTCTGGCGCAGGAGCCCCTCGATGCGCCGCATGGGCATCGGCCTCGACGTGCGCGTGGGCGAGTTCCTCGAGGCCGCCGACGACGCCGTGCGGAGCCTTCGCGCCGAGGGCGAGCACGTGGGCGTGGTCTTCCTCGACGCCGCCGACGAGGCCCTCGTGCGGCGCTTCAGCGAGGCGCGGCGGCCCCACCCCCTCGCCGCGACCTTCCCCGACGACGACATCGCGCGGCTCATCCAGCGCGAGCGCGAGCGGCTGAGCGACCTGCGCGCCCTGGCCGACCAGGTGGTCGACACCACGCGGCTCAACGTGCACGAGCTCCGCCGCCTGCTCGTCGACCACTTTCGCACCACCACGGGCACCACGCTGCGCATGCAGACCCGCGTGGTGTCGTTCGGGTTCAAGTACGGCGTGCCCGTCGACGCCGACCTCGTGTTCGACGCGCGCTTTCTGCCCAACCCCCACTTCGTGCCCGAGCTCCGGCCGCGCTCGGGCCGCGACCCGGCCGTCGCGGCCTTCGTGCTCGAGCCCCCCGAGGCGCGCGAGTTCCTCGACTCGCTCACGCGCTTCGTCGCGCCGCTCCTGCCGCGCTACGCTCGCGAGGGCAAGGTCGTGCTCACCGTCGCCGTGGGCTGCACGGGCGGGCGCCACCGCTCCATCGCCCTCGCCGAGGCGCTCGCGGCGCGGCTGCGCGCGGGCGCGCCCGGCGACGTCTCCGTGGCCCACCGCGACATCGACCGGGGAGGGTGACGTGAGCGAGCGCGCCGAGCAGGTCTTCGAAGTGCTGAACGAGCTGGGGCTCCACGCGCGCCCCGTCACGCGCATCGTGCAGACGGCGGGGCGCTTCAAGTGCGACATCGAGCTCGAGCGCGACGGTCAGAGGGCCAACGCCAAGAGCGTCATGGGGATGCTGCTCCTCGGGTGCCACAAGGGCGCCCGGGTGACCGTGCGGGCCGTCGGCGCCGACGCCGAGCCCGCCGTGGCCGCGATCGGCGAGCTCTTCGCGAGCCGCTTCGGGGAGAAGTGACGATGTCCACGGGCGTCACGCGTCGGCTCCACGGCATCGCGGCCTCCCCCGGGGTCGCCGTGGGCTCCGCGTACGTCGTCGACCGGCGCAAGGTCACCATCCCCCGCAGGCACATCAAGCCCCACGAGGCCGACCACGAGGTGACGCGCCTGCACGCGGCCGTCTCCGCCGCGCGCCACCAGCTCCAGCAGATCCGCGAGCGCATCTCGCCCGAGGCCAGCGAGCACTCGGTCATCCTCGACGCGCACCTGCTCATGCTCGACGACACGCTGCTCACCGAGCAGACGATCGAGATCGTGCACACCGAGCTCGTGAACGCCGAGTGGGCCCTGCGCCGCACCGTCGAGAAGATCAAGGAGCTCTTCGACAACGTCGGCGACGACTACTTCCGCGAGCGACGGAGCGACG
Organism: Polyangiales bacterium; assembly: GCA_039809605.1. Classification (GTDB taxonomy): domain Bacteria; phylum Myxococcota_A; class Polyangia; order Polyangiales; genus CAISKJ01. The sequence goes on from JBDHVF010000412.1 coordinate 5,357, forward strand.
TCGACTTCGTGGGCGAGCGCGTCCTGCGGCAGCTCATGGGCGCGCCCACCGAGATCACGCGCCCGTCGAACCTCGACGGCCCCGTGGTGCTGCTCGCGCACGAGCTCTCGCCGGCCGACACCGCGGCCCTCGCGCGCAGCGAGGTGCTCGCGTTCGTCACCGACGTGGGCTCGAGCACCTCGCACACGGCCATCATGGCCCGCGCGCTCTCGATCCCCGCGGTGGTGGGCGTCGCCGACGCCACGCGCCTCGTCGCCACGGGCGACACGCTCATCGTCGACGGCCTGCGCGGCGTGGTCACGGTCTCGCCCTCCGAGGGCGACGCCGAGGTCGCCGCCGAGCGCGGCCGGCGCTACATGGCCTTCGTGCGCTCGCTGCGCACCAACCGCGACGAGCCCGCGCAGACCCGCGACGGCGTGCGCATCGTGCTGCGCGCCAACATCGAGCTGCCCGCCGAGGCCCCCGTCGCCATCGACCACGGCGCCGAGGGCATCGGGCTCTACCGCACCGAGTTCCTCTACGTCGACCGCCGCGAGCCGCCGCCCGAAGACGAGCAGTTCGAAACCTACCGGCGCATCGTCGAGACGATGGCCCCGCGCACCGTCACCCTGCGCACCTTCGACATCGGCGGAGACAAGTTCTCGACGGCCTTCCGCCTGCCGCGCGAGATGAACCCCGCGCTCGGGCTCCGGGCGGTGCGCCTGGCCCTGCGAGAGCGCGAGGTGTTCCGCGCGCAGCTCCGCGCGATGCTGCGCGCCGCGGCCTGCGGCAACGTGCGGGTGATGGTGCCGATGATCTCGACGGTGGCCGAGCTGCGCGAGTCGCGCGCCGAGCTGCGCCGCGCCCAGGAGGAGCTCACCCGCGCGGGCACCCCGTGGCGCGACGTGCCCTTCGGCATCATGGTCGAGACGCCGAGCGCCGTGCTCATGGCCGACGTGCTCGCGCGCGAGGCGGCGTTCTTCTCCATCGGCACCAACGACCTCATCCAGTACACGCTGGCCTCCGACCGCGGCAACGAGCACGTGGCCCACCTCGCGCGCTCGCTCGACCCGGCCATCCTGCGCGCCATCTCCTCGGTCGCCCAGTCGGCCAACGCCGCGGGCATCCCCTGCGCCCTCTGCGGCGCGATGGCGGGCGAGCTCCTCGCGCTGCCGCTGCTCGTGGGCCTCGGCGTGCACGAGCTCTCGGTCGAGCCCACGGCGGTGCCCGAGATCAAGGCCGCCCTGCGCCGCATCGACTACCACGAGGCCCTGCAGCTCGTGGGCGAGGTCGCGGGGCTCTCGACCGCGGCCGAGGTCGAGGCCCTGGTGCGCAACCGCTACGAGCCGCTCTTCTCCGACCTGCTCGCGAGCGGCGAGGTCGGCACCCTCACCGAGACCGGGAGCTTCCTGCTCCCCGAGCTCCGCGCCGTGCAGCGCCCCCCGCCATGAGCGACGAACACCACGAGCGCGTCCCCTGCGACGACGGCATGTGCACCGGCATCCTCGGCCCCGACGGCCGCTGCGGAGTGTGCGGCCGCGCCGGCGACCCCGCGCAGACCGCCGAGGAGCCCGACCTGCCGGAGCCCGAGCGACAGGCCGAGGCCCCCGACGACGACCGCGTCCCCTGCCCCGACGGCATGTGCACCGGCGTCGTCGGCCCCGACGGCCGCTGCGGCACCTGCGGCCGCGCCGCGTGAGGCCCGCGGCCGGGGCGACGGTCTGCGCCGCGCGAGCGCCCTCGCCGCGCCGACCGATCGACGTGCCGCGCGCGGCGGCGACCGGCAACGAATCTTTGCGGCGCGCGCCGCG
>JBDHVF010000413.1:0-7135 GCA_039809605.1 Polyangiales bacterium
GGTCGCGTGGAGCGACCGACGCAACGGAGACCTCGGGCTCCAGGTGACCACGGCGGACCTCGCGGGCCGCCGCCTCGCCGAGCCGCAGCGCATGTCGGTGCGCTTCGACCCGACCGCGCGGGCGTCGCTCGCGTGGGACGGCGCGGCCTTCGGCGCGGCGTGGTGGGAGCCCGTGGGCGGGGGCGCGCCGCGCGCGTTCGTGGCCCTGATCGACCGCGCGGGGCGGCGCATCGGGTCGCCGATGCGGGTGGCCGACGACGACGCCGGGCTCACGCTCCCCGTGATCGCGTGGGAGCGACCGGACTACTTCATCGCCGCGGTTCAGGCGGGCGCGACGGTCACCGCGAGGCGCACGGGCCCGAGGCTCTGCGACATCCCTCCGGCGCCGCCCGAGGGGCCGCGTTGACATTCAGGGACCGGGTCTCTAGGGTGCCGCCGAAGTCGCGCGCCGCGTGCGCGCACGGAGGAAACCGTGTCGGGTGCGATCGAGATCAAGTCGGCGCGTGAGGTCGAGGCGATGCGCGTCTCGTGTCAGATGGCCGCCGAGACGCTGCTGCTGGTGGGCGACCGGCTGCGCGCGGGCATGACCACCGAAGAGATCAACACGATCGTGCACGAGGACACGGTGCGCCGCGGGGCGTCGCCCTCGCCGCTGAACTATCACGGCTTTCCCAAGAGCGTGTGCACCAGCGTGAACGAGGTGGTGTGCCACGGCATCCCGGGGCCGCAGAGGCTCAAGAACGGCGACATCATCAACGTGGACGTCACCACCTACTACGGGGGCTTTCACGGCGACACGAGCGCGACGTTCTTCATCGGCAAGCCCGCGCCCGAGGCGCGGCACGTCACGGACGTGGCGCGGCGCGCGCTCGACATCGGCATCTCGGTCGTGAAGGAGGGCGCGCGCATCGGGGACATCGGCGCGGCCATCGAGGAGTACGTGCACGGCCAGGGCTGCGAGGTCGTGCGCGACTACGTGGGCCACGGCATCGGGAGGAAGTTTCACACCGACCCGCAGGTGCCTCACTACAAGCTCCCCCGCACGGCGCCCAACCCCCGCATGAAGGCCGGGATGGTCTTCACCATCGAGCCCATGGTGAACCTCGGTGGGTGGGAGGTGGAGCTCGACCCCGACGACAAGTGGACCGTGCGCACCCGCGACCGCAAGCTCAGCGCGCAGTTCGAACACACCGTGCTCGTGACCCGCAACGGCTGCGAGGTGCTCACGCGCCGCGCGCGCCCCCTCGCCAACAGCGAGGAGGCCGACGCGCTGCTCGCGGTGGCGCCGTGACCGCGGGCGCGCGCCCGTTCCGCGTGCTGGGGCTTCAGCAGATCGCGATCGGCGCGCTCGACAAGGGCGCGCTGCGGCGGCTCTGGGTCGACACGCTCGGCCTCGAGGTGCGCTCGAACTACCGCAGCGAGCGGGAGAACGTCGACGAAGACATCGCCGCGCTCGGCGCGGGCCCGCTCGCCGTCGAGGTCGACCTGATGCAGCCGCTCGACCCCGCGAAGAGCCCGAAGGTGCACGAGCCCGCGCTCAACCACGTGGGGCTGTGGGTCGACGACCTCGCCGCGGCCGTCGCGTGGCTCACCTCGCAGGGCGTGCGCTTCGCGCCGGGCGGCATCCGACGCGGCGCGAGCGGGCACGACGTGGCCTTCGTGCACCCGAGGGGCAACGCGGAGTCTCCCGTGGGGGGCGAAGGGGTGCTCATCGAGCTGGTGCAGGCGCCGGCCGACGTGGTCGCGGCCTTCGAGAAAATGCGCTGAGAAGGCGCCGCGGGCGCGCGCCGGGGGTATAGGTCGCGCCATGGATGACCGGCTCGCGACCTACGTCACCAACCTCGATCGCGACGTGTTCGCGCTGCGCAACCTCCCCGAGGAGGTGGTCGCGGTGCTGTTCGCGTACTACTCGCGCTCGCGCGAGGACCTTCGCGCCAACCTCCGCCGCCTGCTCGACGACCAGGAGCTCGGCGTGCTCGAGGGAGGGGCGACGGAGGCCGCCGCGCTCGCGACGGCGCGCGAGAAGGCGGAGGCGTTTCACGAGAAGTGGGTCGTGGGCTACGGCCACGCGTCGGTGGCCGAGCACGCTGTGGTGCACCTGGCCGTCGAGCGCTGCTCGATCGTCGCGGCCAAGGCCCTCGAGGAGTCGCGCCTCGCCGCGTACACCGAGAAGAGCACCCGCTACGTGCGCTTCGACGAGGGCACCCTCGTCACCGACATCGGCCTGCCGCCCGAGCTCGAGGCGGTGTACGAGCGCAGCGCCCGCGCCCTGCTCGCGCGCTACGGCTCGCTCGCCGACCGCGTCGAGGCCGAGCTCCTGCGCCGTCACCCCGCGCCCGAGGGCGCGTCGCCGAAGGCCCACGCGGCGGTGATGCGCGCGCACGCGTGCGACCTGCTGCGGGGCCTCCTGCCGGCGGGCGTACCGACGAACGTGGGCGTGACGCTCAACGCGCGGGCGCTCGAGCACCACCTCGGGCGCATGCTGGGCTCCCCGCTCGCCGAGGTGCGGCGCATCGGAGACGCCATGCGCCACGAGGCGGGCGCCATCGTGCCCACGCTCTTGAAGTACACCGCGCCGCGGCCCCACCGCGACGGCGCGTACGAGCGCGTGCTGCGCGCGCGCGGGGCGCTGCACGCGATGGCGGCCGAGGAGCCCGACGCCGACGTGCGCCTCGTCGACACCAGCGACGACCCGCTGCGCACGCTGGCGACGGCGATCCAGTGCGAGCTCTTCGGCGCGGCGTGGGACGAGGCGTGGCGGCGCGCGGGCCACTACGCGCACGGGCGCGAGCTGGTGAGCGCGTACCTGGGCGAGCGCGGCCCGCACGACCAGCCCCTGCGCGCGCTCGAGCACGTGACGTTTCGCTTCGAGGTGCGCTGCGACTACGGCGCGTGGCGCGACCTGCAGCGCCACCGGCTCGTCTCGGCCACGACGCCGCGCCTCGGCGTGGGCGACGGGTGGTGGCTCTCGCCCGAGCTCGCGGAGCTGGGCTTCGACGGCGAGTGCCGCGCGGCGCTCGAGGCCGCGGCCGACGCGCACGCCCGCATCGCGCCGGCGCACCCGTGGGAGGCGCAGTACGCCGTGCCGCTCGCCTACCGCGTGCGCTACGTGATGCAGGCGAACCTGCGGGAGATGTTTCACCTCATCGAGCTGCGGTCGGCGCGGCAGGGGCACGAGAGCTACCGCCGCGTGGCGCAGGCCCTCGCCGAGCGCGTGCTCACCGCGTGCCCGTGGCTCGACGGCCACCTGCGCGTCGACCGCAACCACTACCCCTGGGCGCGGCACTGACGGGTCAGTGACCCTCGCGGGGCGGCGGCTCGTCGGCCCCGGCGGGCGCGGCGAAGGTCGGCAGCGCGCGGCGCCCGAAGGCCGCGCAGAGGATCGGCAAGAGCCACATCGTCACGACGAGCGAGGTGAGCATGCCGCCGATGATCACCACGGCGAAGGGCCGCTGCGTCTCGCTGCCGACGCCGTGCGAGAGGGCCATGGGCGTGAGCCCGAAGATCGCGAGCGCCGCGGTCATGAGCACCACGCGCAGCCGGCTCGACGCGCCGCCCACGACGGCCTCGTCGAGGGGGTCGCCCTTCTCGCGGCGCGCGTCGATGGCGCCCACCACCAGCAGCGACGCGAGGGCCACCTGGCCGAGCAGCGCGATGAAGCCGACGGCGGAGCTCACCGAGAGGTTGATGCCCGCGGCGCGCAGCGCGAACACGCCGCCCGTCATGGCGAAGGGCGCGACGAGCAGCACGGTGGCCGCGCTGCGGGCGTAGCCGAGCGAGAGGTAGAGCAGCACGAACACCACGAGGAACGACAGCGGCACCACGACCGCGAGGCGCTGCATGGCGCGCTGCTGGTTCTCGAACTCGCCGGCCCACGCGAAGTAGTGGCCCTCGGGCGCGGGCACCTCGCGCGCGAGCGCCGCCTGCGCGTCGCGGAGCACCGAGCCCATGTCGCGGCCCTCGATGTTGAACTTGAGCGCCATGAAGCGGCTGCCGCCCTCGCGCCAGATGAGCCCGCGGCCCGAGCCCGTGTCGATGTGCGCGAGCTCGCGCAGGGGCAGCCGCGCGTCGCCCGCGGCGGGCACGGCGATGTCGCCGATGCGCTCGGGGTCGATGCGCTCGCCGCGCGGCAGGCGCACGCGCACGGGCACGGGGCGCTCGCCCTCCCAGAGCTGCGTGGCGACGGTGCCGCCGAGGGCGGTCTCGACCACCGACTCGGTGTCGCGCACCTGCACGCCCGCCCGCGCCAGCGCCGCGCGGTCGAGCACGATCTGGAGCTGCGGCACGGTCGCGTCGCGGTAGAGCCCGAGGTCGACGATGCCCGGCACGCGCCGCAGGGCCGCGATGGCGCGGTCGAGCGTGGCGCGCATGCGGTCGAGGTCGGGGCCGTAGATCTTCAGCACGAACTTGCCGCGCACGCCGCTCACGGCCTCTTCGACGTTGTCGCGGATCGGCTGCGAGTAGTTGAAGCGCAGGCCCGGCATCTCGGAGAGCGAGTCGCGCATGGCCTCGACGAGGTGGTCGGTGTCCCAGCCCGGCCTCCACGCCTCGTGCGGGCGCAGGAGCACCCAGGTCTCGCTCTGGTTCACGGTTTCGGGCGAGGTGCCGTCTTCGGGGCGCCCCTGCTCGCTCAGCACGGCCTCGACCTCGGGGAACGCCAGGATGCGCCGGCGCACCTCGGCGGCGAGGGGGATGGCCGCCTCGAGCGAGACGCTCGGCGGCATCTCGACGAAGACCAGCAGGTCGCCCTCGTCGAGCTCGGGGAGGAACTCGGACCCGAGCCCCGCGCCCACGACGCCCGTGACCGCGAGGAGCGCGAGGGCCCCGGCCGCCGCCACGCCCTTGCGCGCGAGGAGCCACCGCAGCGAGCGCGCGTGCATCCCGCGCAGGCGCGCGAGCACGGGGGGGTCGCCCAGGCGCGCCTCGGCCGGGCGCAGGAGGATGGCGCTGAGCGCGGGCACGACCGTGAGCGCGAAGAGCAGCGCGCCGCCGAGGGCGAGGGAGTAGGTGAGGGCGAGGGGGCGAAAGATGCGCCCCTCGACGCGCTCGAGCGCGAACACGGGCAGGAGGGCCGCGATGATGATCGCCATCGCGAAGAAGGTCGGCGCCGCGACGTCGAGGGCCGAGCGCTCGATGAGCCCGCGCATCTCGTCGCGCGAGCGCGGGCGCGCCACGGCGGCCTCGTGCAGCACGTTCTCGACGAGCACCACGGCGCCGTCGACGAGGATGCCGAAGTCGATGGCCCCCATCGAGATGAGGTTGGCGGGCATGTGCAGGAGGCGCAGCCCGATGAAGGCCGTGAGCAGCGCGAGGGGGATCACCGCGGCGACCACGACCGACGCGCGCAGGCTCCGCACGAAGAGCCACACCACCGAGGCGACGAGCAGCGCGCCGAAGAGGAGGTTGTGGTGCACGGTCGAGAGCGTCTGCCGCACGAGCGTGGCGCGGTCGTAGAAGGGCACGACGCGCATCCCACGGGGGAGCACGCGGGCGTTGAGGTCGTCGACGGCGCGGTGGACGGCGTCGAGCACGACGCCGGGGTTCTCGCCGCGGCGCAGGAGCACGAAGCCCTCGACGTCGTCGGAGACGGGCGCCTGGCCGAGGCCCACGGCCCCGCGGCGCGTCGCGTGCGACTGCACCACGCGGGCGACGTCGCCGACGGTCACGGGCGTGCCCTGGTCGCTCCGGAGGACGACGTCCTCGATCTGCCGCGGGTCGCGGAGGTAGCCGACGCCGCGGATGACGAGCTCCTGCTCGCCCGCGCGGAGGAAGCCGCCGCCGACGTTCTGGTTCGAGCGCGCGACGGCCTGGGAGACGTCCGAGAGCGTGAGGTCGTGGGCGCGCAGCCGCGAGGGGTCCACGAGCACGTGGAACTCCTTCAGGTAGCCGCCGAAGCTCACCACGTCGGCGACGCCGGGCACCTGGCGCAAGACGCGGGTGACGGTCCACTCCTGCTCGGCGCGCAGCTCGGTGGGCGTGTGCCGGTCGCTCGTGAGGGTGTACTGGTAGATCTCTCCGAGGGGCGTGGCGTCGGGGGCGAGGCGCGCGACGGCGCCCTCGGCGAGGTCGGCCGTGGCGAGGCGCTCAGACACCATGGCGCGCGCGCGGAACCCGTCGGCGTCGTCTTCGAACGTGAGCGTGACGAGCGAGAGGCCGAAGAGGCTCTGGCTCCGCAGCGCGATCGAGCCGGGCGTGCCGTTGAGCGCGCGCTCGAGGGGGATGGTGACCTGGCGCTCGACCTCCTCGGGCGCGAGGCCGGGCATCTGCGTGATGACCGTCACCTGCACGTTGGTGACGTCGGGAAAGGCCTCGATGGTCGCGTGGAAGTACGCGAAGAGCCCGTAGGCCGCGATGGCCGCGGCGGCCCCGAGCGCCGCGAACCGGCGGCGGACGCAGAGGTCGATCAGCGCGCGTAGCATCGTCGCCTCGCCCTCACAGGAGCTGGTCGGCCGCGGCGTCGAGCAGCAGCGCGCCGCGCACGACCACCCGCTCGCCCTGCGACACGCCCGCGAGCACCTGCACGCGCCCCTCGAGGGGCTGCCCGATGGTGACGGGCCTGCGCTCGAAGGTGAGCTCGTCGCGCGCCACGTAGACCACCGTGCTGTGCCCGTCGTGCAGCAGCACCGCCTCGGCCGGCAGCGTGAGGTGCGCCTCGGAGGCGGCGATGCGCAGCCGGCCGTACATCCCGGGCCGCAGCGCGCCGCCGTCGCCGTCGACGACCACGTGCACGGGCGCCGTGCGCAGCGCCGCGCTCACCACCGTGCCCACGCGCAGCACGCGGCCGCGCAGCGGCGCCTGCGACGAGGGCAGCTCGATCGTGGCCGCGGCGCCCTCGTGCACGAGCGCGAGGTCGCGTTCGAACACGTCGCCCACGACCCAGAGCGCCGAGGGGTCGCCGATCTCGACCAGCGCCTCGCCGGGCTCGGCCGCCTCGCCCACCGATGCGGGCAGCGCGATCACGGTGCCCGCGATGGGCGCGCGCAGCACCACCGACGCCTCAGCGCCCGCGCCCACGAAGCGCGCCGTCGCGCGGGCCCGCTCGAGCTCGGCCTGCGCCTCGGCGAGGTCGAGCTCGGCCGTGAGACGGTCGCGCGCGGTGCCCGCGCCCTCGGTCACGAGCCGCGCCTCGCGCTCG
>JBDHVF010000414.1:0-7135 GCA_039809605.1 Polyangiales bacterium
GCGGGGACCCTGGCCTACAACCTCGGCGAGACGGTCCAGCCGGTGCTTTCGAACCTGACCGTGGCCTTCGGCGAGGGCGCGTCGCGGCAGGTGTCGCTCGGGCGCCGCGCGAGGGCCGTGGTCGAGCCCGGCACCACGCTGCGCTACCGCGTGGGCGGCTGGAGCCCCTCGCACCTCGACCTCGCCGAGCTCTCGACGGGCTCGGTGTTCTTTCGCGTCGACGGCGGCGGCGCCTTCGAGGTGCGCACGCCGGGTGGAACGGTTCGCGTCACGGGCACGTGCTTTCGCGTGAGCGCCGTGACCTCGCAAGGAGACGACTCGATGACTCGCATGATGCGCGCTCGGTGGTTCGGCGCGGGGGCCCTCTCGGTCGCCCTCGCCGTGACGGTGTACGAAGGCAGCGTGACCCTCGCGGGCCCCGCGCACGGCCGCGAGCTGCGCCTCGGCCCCGGCCAGTCGGCCACGGTGCTCCGCGATGGGACGCTCTCGCGCGGAGTGTCTTCTGAAGCGGCGGCGCACGAGGGTGCGACGACCGACGCCGGGGCGACGAGCGCGGCGGCGGGCGCGGCGGCGAGCGAGGGCACCGCGGCGCAGCGGGCGCAGGCGCTCGAGCGCGAGGTGGCGCGGCTGCGTCAGGTGCTCGCGGCGCACGACCTCTCGCCCGAGACGGGCGAGGCGACGCGGCCGCAGCGCCGTGGCATCGACGACGACGGCGAGACCGACCTCACGCCCGACGAGTGGCGGCAGCTCGCGCAGCGGGGAGAGCTCAGGTTCGCGGTCCCCGGCGTCGGGGGGCGCGACCCCGAGGCGCGCATCGCCCATCAGGCGCAGGAGCTCGGGCTGCGAGACCACGAGGTCGCGGGCGTGCGCGAGGTCTTCCGCCGCGCCGAGGAGCGGCTCACCACGGAGCTCCGAGGGCTCTACCGCGAGGCCGCGGGCGCCGACCCCGGCAGCCTCTCGCTCGACGCGCTCCAGTCGGAGATCCGAGACAAGACCCCGGGCGACGCCGTGGGCCAGATCGACTGGACGCTCGCGCAGGAGCGCGGCGGCCTCGCGCCGCGGCAGAGCCCGCGCCCCGACATGCTCCCGTACGAGCGCATGATGCGGGCGCTCGTCGCGTACGAGTCGGGCCTCGAAGAGGAGCTCACGGCGCTCGTGGGCCCGCGCGACGCGCACGACCTGCTGCACGGCGCGAGCGCCGTGGGGCGGCACTCGTACGGGCGCACGGGCCGCGTGGGCGACGGCGGAACGCGCTGACGATTCCCCCTCCCCATCGCGGGGGATCAGCCCAACAATCGGGTTCCCTCAAGGAGAGAGTGCCCGATGACCCGATACGTGTACCCCTTCGGCGGCAACGCAGCGACCTACGACGTCTCGAACCCCAGGGAGCTCCTCGGGGGCAAGGGCGCGGGCCTGCGCGAGATGGCGCGGCTCGGCATCCCCGTGCCGCCGGGGTTCACCATCACCACCGAGGTCTGCGCGTACCACTACGCCCACGGGCGCACGTACCCCGCGGACCTCGACGCGCAGGTGCGCGAGGCCCTCGCGGGCGTCGAGGCCGCCGTGGGCGCGCGCTTCGGCGACGAGAGCCACCCCCTGCTCGTCTCGGTGCGCTCGGGCGCGCGCGCGTCGATGCCCGGCATGATGGACACGGTGCTCAACCTCGGGCTCAACGACGCGACCTGCGCCGCGCTCGCGAAGGCCTCGGGCAACGAGCGCTTCGCCTGGGACAGCTACCGCCGCTTCGTGCAGATGTACGGCGACGTCGTGCTCGGCATGAAGCCCGAGTCGAAGACCGAGGAGGATCCGTTCGAAGTGATCCTCGAGCGCAAGAAGCGCGACCGCGGCGCGAGCCTCGACACCGAGCTCGACGCCACGGCCATGCGCGAGCTCGTGCGAGAGTTCAAGACGGCCATCCTCGAGCGCAAGGGCGTGAGCTTCCCCGACGACCCGTGGGAGCAGCTCTGGGGCGCCGTGAAGGCCGTGTTCGGCAGCTGGGAGAACCCCCGCGCCGTCACGTACCGCAAGCTCAATCACATCCCGTCGCACTGGGGCACGGCGGTGACCGTGCAGGCCATGGTGTTCGGCAACCTCGGCGACGACTGCGCCACGGGCGTGGCCTTCACGCGCGACCCGTCGTCGGGCGAGCGGCGCTTCTTCGGCGAGTTCCTCCGCAACGCGCAGGGCGAAGACGTCGTCGCGGGCATTCGCACCCCGCAGTCGATCACCAAGAGCCCCTACGCCTCGGGCGCGCCCTCGTCGCTCGAGGAGCTCATGCCCGACGCCTACCGCGACCTCGTGGCCGTCTACGAGCGGCTCGAAAAGCACTTTCGCGACATGCAGGACATCGAGTTCACCATTCAGCGGGGCAAGCTCTGGATGCTCCAGACGCGCACGGGCAAGCGCACCGCGAAGGCCATGGTGCGCATCGCCGTCGAGATGGTGGCCGAGGGGCTCATCACCCGCGACGAGGCCATTCTTCGCATGGAGCCCGAGAAGCTCGACGAGCTGCTGCACCCGGCGCTCGACCCCAAGGCCCCGCGCAAGGTGCTCGCCAAGGGCCTGCCCGCGTCGCCCGGCGCGGCCACGGGCAAGGTCGTCTTTCACGCCGACGACGCGCAGGAGATGGCCTCGAAGGGCGAGAAGGTCGTGCTGGTGCGCGTCGAGACCTCGCCCGAGGACATCCACGGCATGAACGCCGCCGAGGGGATTCTCACGGCGCGCGGGGGCATGACCTCGCACGCGGCGGTGGTGGCGCGCGGCATGGGCAAGTGCTGCGTGGCGGGCTGCGGCGACATCGACGTCTCGTACGCGAAGGGCGAGATGACCGCGCGCACGAAGGACGGCGCGGTGACCCTGCGCAAGGGCGACGTGATCACGCTCGACGGCTCGCGCGGCGAGGTGATCCTCGGGGCGGTGCCGCGCACGGCGCCCGCGCTCGACGACAACTTCCGCACGCTGATGGCCTGGGTCGACGGGGCGCGGCGGCTGGGGGTGCGCACCAACGCCGACACGCCCCACGACGCCGCCACGGCGAGGAGCTACGGCGCCGAGGGCATCGGCCTGTGCCGCACCGAGCACATGTTCTTCGACGAGGCGAAGATCCTCGCGGTGCGCGAGATGATCCTCGCCGACACGCAGGCCGAGCGCCGCCGCGCGCTCGACAAGATCCTCCCGATGCAGCGCGAGGACTTCGTGGGGATCTTCAAGGCCATGGACGGCCTGCCCGTCACCGTGCGCCTGCTCGACCCGCCGCTGCACGAGTTCCTGCCCGCGGCCGACGCGCAGATCGCCGACGTGGCGCGGGCGCTCGGCGTGGCGCCCGACGTGGTGCGCGCCCGCATCTCGATGCTGCACGAGGCCAACCCCATGCTCGGCCACCGCGGCTGCCGCCTGGGCATCACGCACCCCGAGATCTACGAGACGCAGACGCGCGCCATCGTCGAGGCCGCGGTGGAGTGCCAGCGCGCGGGCGTGACGGTGCAGCCCGAGATCATGATCCCGCTGGTGGGCGCCGCCGCCGAGCTCGAGCGCCTGCGCGCCCTCTGCGACGCGGTCGCGCGCCAGGTGCTGGCGTTCGAGAGCGCTTCGATCACCTATACCATCGGCACGATGATCGAGCTGCCGCGCGCGTGCGTGACCGCCGACGCCATCGCCGCGCACGCCGACTTCTTCTCGTTCGGCACCAACGACCTCACGCAGACGGCGCTGGGGCTCTCGCGCGACGACGCGGGGCGCTTCCTCGAGGCCTACGTCGAGCTCGGGATCTACCCGCGCGACCCCTTCGTCTCGCTCGACCGCGACGGCGTCGGGGCGCTCATTCGCATGGGCATCGCGAAGGGCCGCGCGGCGAAGCCGGGGCTCAAGGTGGGCATCTGCGGCGAGCACGGCGGAGACCCCTCGTCGGTGGGCTTCTGCCACGACGAGGGCTTCGACTACGTGAGCTGCTCGCCCTACCGCGTGCCCATCGCGCGCCTCGCCGCGGCGCAGGCGGCGCTGCGCGCGAAGAGGGCCTCGTCGTGAGCGACGACGACCCGGCGCTCAACTCGCCCGACCGCTACGTCAAGCGCTCGCCGCGCCTCGTGCTCGAGGAGCACTCGCACTGCGAGGTGCCCGCGGGCTGCGGCGGCGTGGTGCTGCGCTGGATCAACGCCGACCGCGAGGTGCCCATCCGTCTGCGGCTCTACACGCGCTCGAAGGTGGACGTGTTCACCCTCGACGGCGCGCGCCCTACGAGCTCGCGGCCGCTCGTTCCCCGCGGCGACCACGTGCTCGCGCTGTGCGTTCAGTCGGTGCCGGGCGAGGGGGCGCTGATCTTCTCGGCCGACTACGTCGAGGACCACGCGCGCCGCACCTCGCGCCCGCTCGGCCTGGAGTTCTCGCTGCGCTCGGCGGCCGACGGCACGTGGCTCGCCACCACCGAAGCCCCCGCCGACGACCGCTGGCGCGACGACCCCTTCGACGATTCGAAGTGGTCGCCCCTCGTCGCGGTGCCGATGCCCGCGCCCGAGAAGAACTCGGGCGAGGCGTGGCACCACCGCGAGCTGGTCGAGAGCGGGGCCGTCGCGATCGGGCTCCCGAGCTGGCGGGGGCCGATCTGGGTGCGAAGGCGCTTCCGCATCCCGATGGTGGGCGAGGCGGGGGGCGGCACGTGACGGGCGAGTACGAGTGGCTGATGCGCGCCGAGGCGCTCGAGCGGCCGTGGCGCGCGCTCATGGAGGCGGGCCTCGCGCTCGAGGCGCACGGCGACCTGCGCCTCGCGGCGAGCGCGTACGACCTCGCGTTCGGGGCCGCCCCGAACGAGCGCGTGGCGGTCGAGGCGCGGCGGCGCGTGCTCGACCAGCTCGCGGTGACCGAGCACGGCCTGGTCTTTCGCTACGTGCCCGCGGGGCCCTTCGTGATGGGCAACGACGAGGGCGAGCCCGACGAGGGCCCCGCGCACCTCGTCACGCTCGACGGCTTCTGGATCACCGACATCCCGATCACCTGGGCCGCGTACTGCCGGCTCATGGGCTGGGCGGCGCCGCCCGAGGGCGCGCCCGACGAGGCGGAGCTCGCGCGCCTGGGGCGCAGGCCCGCGTTCGGGCTCTACGAAGAGAACAAGATCCGCATGCAGTACTGCGAGTCGTCGACGCTCGAGGCGCGCGACTGGCACGCGCACCTCGCGATGCAGGAGGGCAGCGAGCTGCGCGCGCTCTTCCCCGAGCCTCCGCACGCCGAGGGCGCGCGCGAGGGCTACGACGACAAGCCCATGGTGGCCGTCGGGTGGCACGACGCCGAGGCGCTCGCCGAGCGCGTCTCGACCGCCGACGTGCACTACTGGCTCCCGTCGGAGGCCGAGTGGGAGAAGGCCGCGCGCGGGGGATTGCGCGGCCGCGCGTACCCGTGGGGAGACTCGGCCCCGACCACCGAGCGCTGCGACTGCGGGCGCTTCGAGCGCTTCTCGATCCTGGTGCCGCGCGGGCTCGTGCCCAACGCGTACGGGCTGCACGCGATGACGGGCACCGTGTGGGAGTGGACCAATGACTGGTACGACGCCCGCTACTACGAGCGCTCTCCCGTGGTGAACCCCGAGGGCCCCGACGCGGGCCAGCAGAAGGTGCTGCGCGGCGGCTCGTGGGCCGACTGCGAGGACGTGTGCACCGTGTCGTTTCGCATGGGCCTGCGGCCGGGGACCTGGCGCACCGAGACCTGGGGCGACCACGACACGCCCAACGTAGGCTTTCGCCTCGTGCGCCACGACACGCGCGCGCACGGCGTGGAGCGGCCGTGACCGCGCGACCGCCGCTGGTGCTCGTCCCGCAGCACTTCGGCGCGACCGTGTTCGACCGGCGCAGCTCGCGCTACCTCCCGTTCGACCACGCGGGCGCGGGGCTCCTGCGGGCCACGCTCTCGCGGCCCTTCTACGACGTGGCGGCGCGCGAGCCCGACCCCGAGCGCCGCGACGTACTGATGCGCTTCTATACCCACTTCGAGGCGTTGGGCTTCTTCGACCTCGACGGGCGCCTCGCGGGCGTGGCGCTCGACGTGGCCGACGTGCCCGATGGGCACCTCGTAGGCCCGCTGGCCGTGCACCAGGAGGTCGTCGCCGCGTGCAACCTCACGTGCGCCCACTGCTTCGCGGGCGAGCTCCCGCGCAGGGAGCGTCCCCTGACGCTCGCCGAGCTCGACGCGCTCTTCGCCGACCTCGCCGCGCTCGGGAGCTTTCGCCTCGGGCTCACGGGCGGCGAGCCCTTGCTGCGCAAAGACCTCTTCGAAGTGATCGACGCGGCCACGCACCACGGCCTGCACCCGTGCGTGACGACCAACGCGCTGCTCGTCGACGAGCGGGTGGCGCGCGAGTTCGGCCGCCGCGACCTCGTGTGGCTCAACGTGAGCCTCGACGGCGCCACGGCCGCGACCAACGACCTCGTGCGGGGCGACGGGGTGTTCGAGCGCGTGCGAGAGAAGCTCACGCTCCTCGGGCGCCACGCGCGCTTCACGCTGGCGTTCACGGTGATGAAGACCAACGCGGCGGAGGTCGAGGCGTGCGCGAAGCTCGCGGCCGAGGTGGGCGCGCACACGGCGGTGTTTCGCCCGCTGTACCCCGTGGGGGTGGCGCGCGAGCACCCGGAGCTGATGCCCACGTTCGACGAGTACGCGGGCGCGCTCGACCGCCTCGCGGCGATGGACGCGCGCGCCCTGGGCGACCACGACCTGCGCGCGGTCGACCCCTTCTCGCCGCTCTCGCGCGAGCTCGCGCGCTCGGGGGTGACCGAGGACCACGCGTGCGGCGCGGGCGCGACGGTGTGCTCGGTGTCGGTCTCGGGCGACGTGAACCCGTGCAGCTTTCTCGGCGACGCGCACGTCGCGGGCAACGTGCGCGAGGCGCCCTTCGCGCGCATCTGGCGCGAGGGCGAGGCGATGCGCCGGATGCGACGTCCGTCGGCGGGGGGCCACGGGTGCCGCGCGCGCTCGCTCGCGTTCGCGGGCGACGTCGACGCGCCCGACCCGTGGCTCGCCGCGGGCGCGGCGCTCCCCGAGCCCGTGCACCCGCTGGTGGTGCTGCGCACGTCGAGGCCCTCCCCCCGTCCCCCTCCCGCGGGAGCGGGAGGGGGTGCCCGGGAGTAGCCTGCATACCCTCACCCCCGCCCCC
>JBDHVF010000415.1:0-7118 GCA_039809605.1 Polyangiales bacterium
ACGGCCTCGGCGACCTTCGCCGCGTCGCGGTCCATCGCGACCACCGAGTGGCCGCCCCGCAGGAGCCGCAGCACCATGTTGAGGCCCATCTTCCCCAGTCCGACCATTGCGATGTGCATGGCCGGGGAAGGTACCATCGAGCGAAACGCGTGAGGGGGAGTCGAAGGGGCGTGGCGCGGCGCCACAGGCGACGCCACGGGACCGTTGCGCGCGGCGCTCGGTTGCGCGTAGAGACGTTGCCCATGCCCCGCATTCGCACTTCGCTCTCCGAGAGGCTCGGGCTCCAGTACCCGATCGTGTGCGCGCCGATGTTCATCATCTCGAACAAGGAGATGATCGTCGCCTGCGCCGAGGCCGGGATCCTGGGCTCGATGCCGTCGATCAACCTCCGCACGCACGAGGAGTTCCGCGAGGCGCTCGCGTGGATCCGCGCGCGCACCGACCGCCCCTTCGCGATCAACCTCACGATCAAGCTCACCGACCCCGAGCGCCTCGAGAGGGACTTCGAAGCGTGCCTGGAGTTCGGCGTGCCCGTGGTGATCACCAGCTACGGCAACCCCTCGGAGATCGCGCGCCGCGCGCACGACCGGGGCATGGTGGTCTTTCACGACGTGATCCACCTCAAGCACGCGCTCAAGGCCCAGGAGGCGGGCGCCGACGCGATCATCGGCGTGGCCGCGGGCGCGGGCGGACACGCGGGCACGACGAGCCCCTACGTGCTGGTGCCGTACCTGCGCGAGAACCTCCGCGTGCCGGTGATCGCCGCGGGCTGCATCGCGACGGGCCGCCAGGTGGCCGCGTCGCTCGCCCTCGGCGCGGAGCTGGTCTACATGGGCACGCGCTTCATCGCCTCGACCGAGTGCGGCGCCGAGGCGCGCTACAAGGAGATGGTCGTCAACGGCTCGCCCGAGACCATCGTGTACACCGACACGGTGAGCGGCGTTCACGCCAACTTTCTGCGCGACACGGTGCCGGGCTACGAGCCCGTCGACCGCGCCGAGGCGCAGGCCAGCGTGCAGAAGGGCGGCGGCAAGAAGTGGAAGGACATCTGGAGCGCAGGGCAGGGCATCGCCCTCGCGAAGGAGGTCAGGCCCATCGCCGCCATCGTCGATGACGTGGCGCGCGAGTACGGCGAGTGCGTGCGCTCGCTGCCCGCGTACGAGCTCTGACCGCTACCGCGCCGCGCGCCGCGACCGCGACGCGGGGACCGACAGCACCTCGAGCTCGACGCGCACCACGCCCGCGCGGATCATCTGGAGCGCCTCGGCCGCCGCGCGCGACAGGTCGATGATGCGCGCCCCGCCCGCGAAGGGGCCTCGGTCGTTGATGCGCACGACGACGCGGCGGCCGTTGTCGACCCGGCGCACGGCCACGCGCGCGCCGAAGGGCAGCGTGCGGTGCGCGGCCGTGAGCGCCGAGGGGTCGTAGGCCTCGCCATTGGCCGTGGTGTTGCCCGCGAGCGAATCGCTGTAGTACGAGGCCGCGCCCTCCTGCCGGGCGCCGGGCGAGGGGGCCACGGCGTAGTGCACGGTGCGGGGCACCGACGCGCCGCAACCGGCCAGCGCGAGCGTCGACGCGGCGACCGACGCCGCGACCACGAGCTGCGAGAGCTTCATGCGTCGATGATGGCCGAGGGCGCGAGGGCGGCGCCAGTTTGAGGCCCTCCCCCCGTCCCCCTCCTGCGGAAGCGGGAGGGGGTGCCCGGGAGTAGCCTGCATACCCTCACCCCGGCCCTCTCCCGCGAGGTCGCGGGAGAGGGAGGACGCTGCCGCGCGCGAGTTGAGGGCCGATCGTTCGCGGCGTGCGGGTGCGACGCGCCGATCGCTCGCGACGTGAGTAGGCGCGACGCGCCGATCGCTCGCGATGTGAGCGGGCGCGACGCGCCGATCGTTCGGGCACCGATCCGTCATGAACGGCCCGCA
This sequence comes from Polyangiales bacterium, assembly GCA_039809605.1. Taxonomy (GTDB): domain Bacteria; phylum Myxococcota_A; class Polyangia; order Polyangiales; genus CAISKJ01. Next base: position 1,923 of record JBDHVF010000415.1, read on the forward strand.
ATCACCTACGGCGTGTCCACCTTCGACCGGACCGGCAGCTCACGCGCGGCAGCGTCCTCCCTCTCCCGCGAGCTCGCGGGAGAGGGCCGGGGTGAGGGTATGCAGGCTACTCCCGGGCACCCCCTCCCGCATCCGCGGGAGGGGGACGGGGGGAGGGCGCCTCGGCGCCCGCGTCGCCGTCGGACATCGGGCGCCCGTGGCCGGGACCCAGGATGCGCGGCAGGTAGCGCTGGTAGTCGAAGTGGTCGGAGTGCTCGGGCGTGTGGCACTGCGTCGCGCAGAACTCGGCCGTCGCGTTGCGGGTGATGGTCGCGCGCCGCGCGGGCCCCGGCCGCGCGTTGACGTGGGCGCTGCCGGGCCCGTGGCACGACTCGCACTGCACGTCGCGCAGGCCCTCGTTCTGCACCACCTCGCTGCCGCCGGGCTGGCGGTAGCCCGTGACGTGGCAGCCCACGCACGAGAGGTTGAAGTTCTTCGAAACGTCTTCGAGCGTGCGGTACGCGCGGGCGTGGGGCGTGGCGTGCCAGACCTCGTAGGCGTCCTCGTGGCAGTCGCGGCAGGTCTCGACGCCGACGTAGTGGGCGGTGCCCCGCGGCGCGGGCGGCGCGCGCAGCGACGCGTACTCGACGCGGTTGTGCTCGTTCACCGCGCGGAAGTACTGCGCGATGCGCGCCTCGACCGCGGGCAGCTTCGCGATGTCGCTCGACACCTCGATCGTGCGCTCGCGGAAGAACCTCCCCTGCGTCGGGAGCACCGGCGTCGCGAGGGCGGCGCGCTGGCGCTCGAGCTCGGCGAGGCGGCGTCGCTGCGACTCGACGGCGGCGCGGTCGGCGGCGGGGTCGTGCTCCCACTGCGCGAGGCGCTCGCGCAGGTCGGCGATGCGCGCGTCGAGGCGCGTGCGGCCCGCGACGGCCGTCGTCTCCGAGGCGTCTTGAAAGCGCCCGTCGCCGCGCACGTAGAGGTCGAGCACGCCCAGGTGCTTGCCCTGGTTGGGGGCGGTCACGAGGTAGGCGCCCCCGATGCGCTCGGGCGGGGGCGCGGCGTTGCCCTCCTCGCGCGCGGCCACCACGAAGTCGACGCCGTCGACCGTGCTCGCGATCGAGCGGGCCACGCGGCGCGGCACCGAGGCCAGCACCACCACCACGGCCGCGCCCTCGCGGCGCGCGGCGGCCACGGCGCTCCGCGCGGCCTCGACGGGGTCGATCGCCGCGGGCGCGCCCTGCGCGGGAGCTCCCGCGGCGGGCGTGAAGTCGGCGACGCCCACGAGGCCCACCTTCACGCCCTCGACGTCGATCACGCCCCAGGGCTGCATCCCCGCGTTGGCCGCGAGCGGCACGGCGCCCACGTCGGTCGACAGGCGGCGCCAGGTCTCGCGGCCCATGGCGAAATCCGCCGGGCCCGGCGCGAACGCGGCGAGGTGCAGCGACGACAGGATCTGCGTGAGCGACTCGGCCTTCGCGCGCTCCTGGTAGATCATTCGCTCTTCGATCTGCGGGTCGCGGAAGAAGAGGTTGCCCGCGGCCACGAGCAGCGACCGCGGCGCGTTCGCGCGCTCGTCTTCGATGGCGCGCGCGACGCGGTCGATGCCCCCGAGCGGCCGCTGCTGGCAGCCGCAGGGCTCGAGGTACCCGTCGAGGTCGACGAGGAAGTACACCCTCAGCGACGGCGCCGCCGCGCGCGGAGGGGGATCGGGCTGCGCGGGGTGCACGTCGGGCGGCGCGGGCACGCTGCCGGTGCGGTGGCACGACGCGCCCAGGCTCGCGAGGGCGCCGAGCGAGACCAGGGCGAGCGGAACGGCGGACGAGAGGCGCGTCATCAGGGGGTGTTGTTGTTCCGTGAGAGCGGTGCGCGTCAAGTGCGTGCGCGATGGTGGGGGCCCGAGGTGCCTTGACGCCCTCGATGGGGGTGGAGTAGGTTCCGCCGCCCTGAAACTCACCGCCGGCCGCGCGCGGAGATTGAACCCCGACGCGGCGGCCCTCGGAATACTCAAGGAACGCAGTCACATGATCACGGTTCGCCTCGCACGCGTCGGCACCAGCAAGACCCCGCTCTACCGCATCGTCGTGACCGACTCGCGCGCCAAGCGCGACGGCCGCCATCTCGAGAACATCGGCACGTACGACCCGCGCGCGAAGGACGGCGCGCAGGGCTTCGTGATCGACCGCGCGCGGCTCTCGCACTGGCGCGGCTACGGCGCGCAGCTCTCGGGCGAGGTCTCGCGCCTGCTCGAACGCAACCCCGCCGAGAAGACGGCCTGACCCCCGCGCGGGCCGAAGGGCACCGCAGGGAGGAGGAGCCACCGATGTCTCACGTCGCCCTCATCCAGCACCTCGCCGAGGCGCTCGTCGACCACGCGTCGGACGTGTCGGTGCGCGAGGTCGAGGGGCACCCTTCGCCCGTGATCGAGCTCCGCGTCGATCCGACGGACCTCGGCAAGGTCATCGGCCGCCGCGGACAGACCGCGCGGGCCATGCGCGTGGTGCTCGCCGCCGCGTGCGCGCGCACCGGCCGCCGCGCGGTGCTCAACATCGTCGAAGAAGAGTGAACCGCGCGCCCGAACCGTCGGAGTGGGTCGCGCTCGGCGTCGTGGGCAGGGCCCGCGGGCTGCGCGGCGACCTGTGGCTCCGCGCGTACAACGAGGCCACCGAGGCGCTCGCGCCGGGCGCGAGGGTGCGCCTGACGCTGCGCGACGGCGCGAAGCGCGCGCTCACGGTCGAGAGCCTCGCGGGGCAGGGCGCGGGCGTGGTCGTGCGCTTCGACGGGGTGGTCGACCGCGCCGCGGCCGAGGCGCTCGTCGGCGCGACGGTGGAGCTCCAGCGCAAGGACTTTCCTCCGCTCGAAGAGGGCGAGTACTACCACTGCGACCTGCCGGGCATGCGCGTGGTCGACGCCGAGGGGCGCGCGGTGGGCGCCGTGGCGCGCGTCGAGGCGTACCCCACCGTCGACGCGCTCGTCGTCGCGACCGACCGGGGCGAGGTGGAGCTCCCCATCACCGGCGACGTGGTGCTCTCGCTCGACGTGCCCGGCCGCACCGTGGTCGTCGACCTCTCGACCCTCGAAGACTGAGCCGTGGACGTTCACCTCGTCGCGCTCTTCCCCGAGATCCTCGACGCGTTCACGCGGGCGAGCATCGTGGGGCGCGCCGTCGAGCAGGGCCTCGTGCGCTTTCACTCCGTGCAGATCCGTGATTTCGCCACGAACAAGCACCACACCGTCGACGACTCGCCCTACGGCGGCGGCAGCGGCATGGTGATGATGGCCCCGCCCCTCGTGGCCGCGATCGAGTCGCTCCCGATCGACCCCGAGACCGGAGCTCCGCCCCACCGCGTGCTGATGTGCCCGCAGGGCAGGGTGTTCACGCAGGCCGTGGCGCGCGAGCTCGCGGCGAAGCCCTCGCTCGCGCTCGTGTGCGGGCGCTACGAGGGCTTCGACGAGCGCGTGCGGCGCTACGTCGACGACGAGGTCTCGCTCGGCGACTTCGTGCTCACGGGCGGCGAGCCCGCGGCGATGGCCGTGATCGACGCCGTGGTGCGCCTCGTGCCGGGCGTGCTCGGCAACGCCGAGAGCGCCGTGAGCGAGTCGCACGGCGACGAGGGGCTGCTCGAGTACCCGCAGTACACGCGCCCCGCGGTGTTTCGCGGCGAGGCCGTGCCCGCGACGCTCACGTCGGGCGACCACGCGCGCGTGGCCCGCTGGCGGCGCTGGCACGCGCTGCGGCGCACGCGCGCGCAGCGGCCCGACCTCTTCGCGAAGCTCTCGCTCACCCCCAAGGAGCTCTCGTGGCTCGACGGAGACGAGCCGTGACCGAACACCGCCCCGGCGTCTACCTGGCGCTCGTGCACCACCCCGTGCGAGACCGCGCGGGCGCGACCATCACCACGTCGGTGACCAACCTCGACGTGCACGACATCGCGCGCTCGGCGCGCACCTACGGCGTCGCGCGCTACTACGTCGTGACCCCCATCGAGGCGCAGCGCGCGCTCGTGCGGCACATCCTCGGGTACTGGCGCGAGGGCAGCGGCGGGCAGCGCGTGCCCGAGCGCGGCGACGCCCTCTCGATCGTGCGCGAGGTCGCGTCGCTCGACGAGGCCCTCGCCGACATCGCCGCGGCCGAGGGCGCCGCCCCCACGGTCTACACCACGGCCGCGCGCACGAGCCCCGACGCGACCCCGTACGCCGAGGCCGCCGAGGCCCTGCGCGCGCGCACGCGGCCCGCGCTGCTGGTGTTCGGCACGGGCTACGGCCTCGCCGACGCGGTGCTCTCGCGCGCCGACGTGCGCCTCGCGCCCGTGAGGCCCGGCGGGTACAACCACCTCGCCGTGCGCGCGGCCGTTTCGATCATTCTCGACAGGCTCTTCGGCGACGCGGGCGCTTGACATCGACGGTGTCGCGTGATGAGTTCCCGGCCCCCCGAAACCATCGGGAAGTCGTTACACCTCACGAGAACGGTCAACAGTCATGGGCAGCCAGAACCCGAAGGTCGAGGCGCTGAACAGCCAGCGCATCAAGGACATCAAGCTGACGCAGTTCCGCGTCGGCGACACCGTGCGCGTCCACTACAAGGTCGTCGAGGGCGACAAGGAGCGCATCCAGGTCTTTCAGGGCCAGGTGATCCGCCAGCGCCGCCAGGGCATCGGCTCGACGTTCACCGTGCGCAAGGTCTCGTACAACGTCGGCGTCGAGCGCATCTTCCCGCTGTTCTCGCCGCGCATCGACAAGGTCGAGGTCGTGTCGCGCGGCGTGGTGCGCCGGTCGAAGCTGTACTTCCTCCGCGAGCTCGAGGGCAAGGCCGCCCGCCTCAAGGACGCGCGCGACAAGGCCGGCGGCGAGGCCCCCAGGGCCGCCGCGTCGCAGACCTCGCAGGCGTGATCCCCCTCCACGCATCGGCCCCACCGGTGCGTGCGCTCCTCGCCTTCGCCGCCCTCGTCGCGCCGTACGCGTGCACCGAGGGGCCGAGGGCCGACGGCGAACCGTGCTCCAGCGCCTTCGACTGCCGCTCGGGCGCGTGCCTCACGCGCTCGACCGGCGCGCGCGTGTGCGCCCACCGCTGCGCCACGAGCGCCGACTGCGCGCCGGGCGACGTGTGCGGCCGCTACGACTTTCGCGGCCGCGACGACGGGGGCTCGCCCGAGGGGCCCAAGGCCGACGTGCTCCGCGTGTGCCGCGCGCCGCTCAGCGCCCGCTGCGCCGCGGGCT
>JBDHVF010000416.1:0-7067 GCA_039809605.1 Polyangiales bacterium
GCGCCACCTCGCAACGCGCCGAGCTGGAGGCTCGCCCGTGACCGTCAAATTTCGACGAATTCCCTCTGCCGTCTACAGCTTCTGCGCAGCGTGCCTCGCGGTCGACCCGGCGCCCTATCTCCGCCGCGCGTGGCGCCTGGAGTGGGTGCGTTGGTGTCCCGTGCATGCGTGCCGCATGACGTGGGCCTGCCGTTGCGGCGCGTCGCTCGCGCCATGGCGCCGACCATGGGAGATGCCCCTCGCGTCGTGCTGGTCGTGCGGGCGCGACCTCATGCGCCTCGTGCCGAAGGGCGCCCTCGCCCGCGCGGTTGCGCCGCGCTTCGTCACGGAGGCCGCCCGGCAGGGGGCCGTAGCGGCGCTCCGTCCCGTGGGGGAGACGCAGTTTGCCGAGGTCTGGTGCCTCCAGAAGTGGGCCGAGGCCGTGGGCCAGGAGGTGTGGCCGTCATGGGTTGGGCGACTCGGGCTCGGCGCGTTGCACGAGGCGTCGCCCCCGTCGTCGGACGATGCGGTCACGTGGTCGTTCGCGTTGGCGTGGCACCTCGCGACCGGCCCGCGGGAGCCTCTCGCAGAACTCGCCCGGCGACATCAGGCCACGTTCAACCGCGCCACGGGCGTGCACTGCCCGCCGGGACTACGCCCATTCCAACGACGGGTGCGCGAGGTGACCCGCGTCACGGACGGCGACGTGGAGAGCGCAGTGGCGGCGCTGCTCGCGAGCGACATGCCCGTGACCTACCTTGCGGTCGCGGAGGCCCTCGGCGTGTCGCCCGACCGAATCGCACGCAACGCGCCGCTGCGCGCGGCGGTGGACCACGCGGCGCCTGCCGCAGTCGCGCGGTGGTGCGAAGCGATGCGCACCAAGCTCGCGACGAGTCGTGATCGACTCGTCGCGAAACGGCAGCGCCTCTCTCGCGCTAACCTCGCCGACGACGCAGGCGTGTCGCTCGAAGCCATCGCCCGCTTCGAGCGCGAGACCGGCGAAACCTTCGCGGTGTCTCCCTCCGAGGAGTACGAGAAGCTGGTCGCGGGCGCGGTCGATGCCCTGCGCGCGAAGGGCCAGCGCGTGACCACCGCGGCTGTCGCGCGCGAGCTCGGGCGCGAGCGGAGCTTCATCGAGAAGCGGCCCGAGTTGAAGGTGCGAATCGACGCCGCCCGCACGGCGAAGCCCTCCGCCGAAGACGTGCGGCGAGCCTGCCAGGGGCTTCGCGAGCGGGACGAGAACATCACCGTGATGGCGGTCGCCCGCATGCTCGGGCGCGGCAGGGCGGTCATCGAGCGCGACCCGCTGCTCCGGCAGCTCGTTCGCGATGAGTTCGAGGTTCCCTTGGAGCAGGAGCGGAACGAGGTCCGCGAGGCGGTGAAGGCGGTTGGTGCGAGGGGGGAGACGGTCTCGATCGCCGCGGTGTGCCGCGAGCTCGGGTGGAACCGCGGCTACGTCGCGCGGCATTGGGACCTGCGGAAGATCATCGAGCAGGCGAGGTAGGCGCCCCTTGAGGCGGCGCCAGCAGGTGCCACGAGCGGCTGGTCCCTTGCGGCAAGTCTCACGAACTACAGTCGCAGTCTCACGAACTATAGTCGCGAGTCTCAGGAACTACCGTCGCAGGTCTCAGGAACTTGCGGAAAGTCTCACGAACTACCGTCGCGCGACAGAGGGTGTCTCTCGGGCGCTACGAGCAGCCCATGGAGCTGCCGCAGTTGAGGCAGCGGTAGCACGCGCCGTTGCGCACGGTGATGTGGCCGCAGTTGTCGCAGAACGGCGCGTCGCCCATCATCTTGCCGAGCTGGCGGTCGAGCGCGCTCTGGCTGCGGGCGCTGACCTCCATCGACGCGATGGCGCTGCCGTGGGCGGGCGTCGGGATCGCCACGCCGCCGCCCTCGAGCGCGGGGGCCTCCTCGTTCTCGCCCTCGTCGGGGCGCACGTGGGCGAGGTCGTAGCGCTTGAGGTACTCGACGCCGAGCACGCGGAACACGTAGTCGACGATGCTCGTCGCGAACTTGATGTTCGGGTGCCCCTCGACGGGCCCCTGCGGCTCGAAGCGCGTGAAGGTGAACTGGTCGACGTACTCGGCCAGCGACACCCCGTGCTGCAGCCCCATCGACACGGCGATCGCGAAGGAGTTCATCAGCGAGCGGAAGGCCGCCCCCTCCTTGTGCATGTCGATGAAGATCTCGCCGAGCTGGCCGTCCTCGTACTCGCCCGTGCGGAGGAAGACCTTGTGCCCCGCGATGCGCGCCTCCTGCGTGAAGCCCCGGCGCTTCTTGGGCAGCCGGTAGCGCACCGACGCGCGCTGCGGGCCGAGCGTGGGGGCCTTCGCGAAGAGCGGCCCGAAGTCCACCGCGGCCTCCGAGCCCGTCGCCACCGGCGTGGGAGCCACCACGGCCGCGGGCTTGGCGGGCTCCTTCACGACCTCGACCGGCTTCGCCTCGGCCTTGTCGGCCTTCTTCTCGCTGCTCGTCGACGAGAGGGGCTGCGACGCCTTGCAGCCGTCGCGGTAGAGGGCCACGGCCTTGAGACCGAGCTTCCACCCCTCGTGGTAGATCGCGGCGATGTCGTCGACGGTGGCGTCGTGGGGGAGGTTCACCGTCTTCGAGATGGCGCCCGAGAGGAAGGGCTGCGCCGCGGCCATCATCTTCACGTGGGCCATCGGCGCGAGGAAGCGCGTGCCGTGCCTGCCGCAGCGGTTGGCGCAGTCGAACACCGGGTAGTGCTCCATGCGCACGTGCGGCGCGCCCTCGATGGTCGAGCGGCCGAGCACGTGGTCGCCCAGCGTCTCGACCTGCTCGCGCGTGAGGCCCCACCTCGCCAGGAGCGAGAAGCCCGGGAGCTTCGACTCGTCTTCGAGGCCGAGGCGCTTCACGAGCTCGGCGCCGAGCACGTGGGGCGCGAACGCGAGCTCGATGGTGAAGGCGCCCGGCAGCGCGGCCTCGACGCGGTGGATGTCGTCGGCCGTGAAGCCCTTGCCCCGGAGGTACTCGCGGTTGACCACGGGCGCCGAGAGGAAGGTGTTGGTGCCCACCACGTACGCGATCACCTCGGCGATCTGCGCGGGCGAGTACCCGAGGCGCTTGAGCGCGCGCTCGACCGAGGCGTTGACGATCTTGAAGTAGCCGCCGCCCGCGAGCTTCTTGAACTTCACGAGCGAGAAGTCGGGCTCGATGCCCGTGGTGTCGCAGTCCATGAGCAGGCCGATCGTGCCCGTGGGCGCGAGCACCGTCGCCTGCGCGTTGCGGTAGCCGTACTGCTCGCCGAGGCGCACGGCCTCGTCCCAGTCCTCGCGGGCGGCGCGCGCGAGGTCGGCCGGGCACGCGCGCTCGTCGATCTTGTAGGCCGCGTCGCGGTGCTTGCGCATCACGCGCAGCATCGGGTCGCGGTTCTTGGTGTAGCCCGCGAAGGGGCCCTTGTGGGCGGCCACCTCGGCGCTCACGCGGTACGCCTGGCCGGTGAGAATGGCCGTGAGCGCGCCCGCCACCGCGCGCCCCTCGTCGGAGTCGTACGCGAGGCCCATCACCATGAGCAGCGTGCCGAGGTTGGCGTAGCCGAGGCCGAGCGGGCGGTAGTCGTGCGAGTTCTGCGCGATGGTCTTCGTCGGGTACGAGCTGAGGTCGACGAGGATCTCCTGCGCGAGGAAGAACACCCTCGCCGCGTGGCGGTAGCCCTCGACGTCGAACGTGTCGTCGTCCCTCAGGAACTTCGTGAGGTTCAGCGACGACAGGTTGCAGGCCGTGTCGTCGAGGAACATGTACTCCGAGCACGGGTTGCTGGCGTTGATGCGACCCGAGTTCGGGCACGTGTGCCAGTCGTTGATGGTGGAGTCGTACTGCACGCCGGGGTCGGCGCAGTGCCACGCGCTGTCGGCGACCTTGCGCCAGAGGTCACGGGCCTTGTAGGTGTCGCAGACCTTGCCCGTGGTGCGCATGCGCGTCTGCCACTCGCCGTCGCGGTCGACGGCGGCCATGAACGCGTCGGTGACGCGCACCGAGTTGTTGGAGTTCTGCCCCGAGACGGTGTGGTAAGCCTCGCCGTTGAAGTCCGAGGGGTAGCCCGCGGCGATGAGGGCCTGGGCCTTCTTCTCCTCGCGCATCTTCCACTCGATGAAGTCGACGATCTCGGGGTGGTCCATGTCGAGGCAGACCATCTTGGCCGCGCGGCGCGTGGTGCCGCCCGACTTGGTCGACCCCGCGGCGCGGTCGAACACCTCGAGGAAGCTCATGAGCCCCGACGAGGTGCCCCCGCCCGAGAGCTTCTCCTGGCGGCCGCGCAGGGCGCTGAAGTTCGAGCCCGTCCCGCTGCCGTACTTGAAGAGCCGCGCCTCGTTCTTCACGAGCTCGAAGATGCTCATGAGGTCGTCGTTGGCCGACTGGATGAAGCACGCCGAGCACTGCGGGCGCTCGTAGGCGTTGGCGGTCTCGACCACGGTGCCCGTGGACTCGTCCCACGCCCAGTTGCCGCCGCTGCCCGCGATGCCGTAGCGCTGAAAGAGCCCGCAGTTGAACCACACCGGGGAGTTGAACGCGCCGTACTGGTTCACCATCAGGTGCGAGAGCTCGGCCTCGAAGGTGTCGGCCGCGGCCGCGTCGGCGAAGTAGCCGCGCGCCTCGCCCGCCTCGCGGATCGTGTGCGCGATGCGGTAGACCACCTGCCGCACGCTCGTCTCGCCGCGCGAGGGGTCGCCCTCGATGCCCGCCCGTCGGAAGTACTTCGACACGACGATGTCGGTCGCGAGCTGCGACCACGAGCGCGGGATCTCGGCGCCGCGCGTGGCGAACACGACGGAGCCGTCGGGGTTCGAGATGACGCTGTCGCGGCGGTCGTACTCGACCGCGGCGAGCGGGTCGACGCCCGCGGTGGTGTAGCGGCGGGCGACGAGCCGCGCGCCGGGGTGGGCGGGCTTGAGCTTCGTCCCCTTCGCCGAGACGGTCTTCGACCTGCCGTTCGTCTTGCCGTGGATCGGTCCGTCGATGCTCAAGGCTGCGTCTCCTTCGAGGGTGGGATGGACAGTGTGAGGCGCGCCACGGCCGACGTGAAGGAACGGGGCGCTTTCTGTCCCCTCCGTCCTCGCGGTCGCACCACGGGCCACCGATGAACTCACCGTATCCCCCCGCTCGGGCGATCACCACTTCCTGACAGACGCCTGGAGCTCCATGCATGGCGGAGGCGTCGATCTCGAAATCAAGTTTCCTGCAAGGGGGTTCGTGCCATCATGGCGACCATGCGCAGACCGTACTTCGCCCCCGTCGCGATCGCGCTCGCCGCGTCGTGCGGCCCCTCGGTGCGCCACGACCTCGGCTCGGTGCAGCAGAGCGCCATCACCTACGACGACATGTGCCATCTGCAGGACTACTTCGACCAGCGCGTCTCGGCGCACGCGCCGCCGCTGCGCGTGGTCGACGAGCAGAGCACCGAGACCGCGAGCGTCGAGCGCGACGAGCGCGGCCACGCGCGCCCGGTGGTCACCGGCGAGGGCACCTACCTCCTCACGTCGCGCCGCGACCGGGTGCGCTTCCGGCGCCTGCTGCGCGACGAGTACCGCCGCGTGCCCGACGACATGAACCTCACCGCGGCCGAGGCCCAGGTGCGCGTGCGGGTGACGTGGTGGCAGGCCGGCGGCATCCGGCGGCTCCGCAACGACGGCGAGGTGGTCGTCACCCGCGGCGACGAGTCGTGGACTTTCCCCCCGCAGCCCTGCGTGGGCGAGTTCCTCTTCGGCGAGAGCGCGTACGTGATGCGCCGGTGCTTCCTCGAGGCCGACCGCGCCCGCGCCCGCGGAGAGATTCCCCGCGAGTGCACCCTCGCCACGCCCGACGCGGGCGCCGCGGACGCCGCGACCGACGCGGAGGCCACCGCGGTGACCGACGTGACCGACGCGACCGACGCGACCGACGCGACCGACGCGACCGACGGGGGCGACGCGGGCGACGTCTCCGACGCCTCGGACGCCGCGCTCGACGCGACCGATTCCGCGGCGCGGCCGAGGCGGACCCGGTAACATCCCGCGCGTGGAACGCATCTACGCGATCGCGCTCACGTCGTTTCGTGAGGCCATCCGCGACCGCATCCTCTTCGCGGTGCTGGGCCTCGGCGTCGCCTCGGTGTGCCTCGGGCTCGGCATGGGCGCGGTCTCGTACGGCGAGGCCACGCGCATCGTGGTCGACCACGGGCTCGTCACCATCTCGCTGCTGTCGAACCTCGTCGCGATCTTTCTCGGCGCCAACTTCCTCTACAAGGAGCTCGAGCTGCGCACGCTCTACGTGCTGCTCGCGCGGCCCGTGGCGCGGCACGAGGTGGTGCTCGGCAAGTTCGCGGGCATCCTGGTGACCGTCGCGGTCTTCATCGCCCTCACGGGCGCGGTGCTGCTCGCCCTCGTCACCCTGACCGCCGCCGAAGAGACCGTCGCCGGCGTGCAGCGCTCGCAGCACGCGCTCGGGCTCCTGATGCGCGTGGTGCACACCCGCGGCTCGCGCATGGCCCTGCTCGCCGCGCTCGTCGCCCTCGGGGGCGTGACGCTGCTCGTGCCGCGCGTGCGGCGCGCGCTCACGGTGGGGGCGCTGCTGCCCCTGTCGCTCGCGCTCTTCGCGGCCTTCGCCGCCGTGGCGCGGCTCGTGGCGCCCGTCGACACGTCGTACGTGGTGCACGCCTGCGGGCTCGTGCTCGCCGAGGTCGCCGTCACCTCGTCGTTCGCGATGCTCTTCTCGTCGTTCTCGACGCCCTTCGTCACGGGCGTCATGTCGGCCGGCGCCTTCGCCATCGCGCGGAGCACCTGGCTCATGCAGCACATCCACCGCCGCACCCTGCCCGCGGCGATGCGCGCCGCGCTCGAGGCGCTGGCGAAGGTCATTCCCAACCTGCACCTCTTCGTGCCCGCGCGGCCGGTGCTCGCGCCCGACGACCCGTCGCGCTCGCCGCTCGTGTACGTGGCCACGTCGAGCCTCTACGCCGGGCTCTACGCGGCCGTGCTGCTCGCGGTCGCCGCGCTGCTCTTTCGCCGCAGGGACCTGCTGTGAAGGCCCTCGCGCGGCGCTGGGGCCCCGTGGCGCTCGTGTTCGTCGCCGTGGCGTGCGCGCGGGTG
>JBDHVF010000417.1:0-7062 GCA_039809605.1 Polyangiales bacterium
GAACGCGCTCTGGAGGCGCCCGTATCTCGCCCCGCCGCTGGCGCGGCAGGGTCTTCCGCGCGTACTGGCGACGTCGAGGGCGAGTCCTCCGGCTCGCCCGTACCAGACGCTCCTGGCCCCCGCTCCTAGTGCCGGTAGACCCACGTGAGCGGGGTGTTACCCCCCGCGAAGAGCACGTTGCCCGTGGCGAGCCTGCGCGCCGAGAGGCCGTCGTACGGCAGCGTCCCGATGGGCCCCACGCTCACCGGCGCGCGCGCCGTGCTGGCGTCGACGAGCTCGACCGACGCGGCCACGCCGCCCGCGCCCGCGCCCGACGCGACCACCACGCGCCCCTCGGTCGCGAGCACCGCCACCGGGTCGCGCCTGCGCTCGCGAAGGAGCACCGGCGTGCCGATCACCAGCGGGCAGCTCCCGTCGACGCAGCGCGCGTCGAGCACCACGTCGTCGGCCGTGAGGTCGGTGCTGCCGAGCACGCCGCCGCCGAGGGCGAGCACCCCGCCGCTGCGCACGTCGACGAGCGCGGCGCCGCGGCGGTCGTCGACGCGCGCCATGCCCGTGCGCAGCGGGCGCGCCTCGGCCGCGAGCGTGCGCGTGTAGCGCTCGAGGAAGGGAGCGCCCGGCTCCTGGCCGCCCGCGACGAGGGCCTCGTACGGGCCCGTGCGCACCGCCGCGGGGCGCGCGCGCGGCGCCGACAGCGGGAGCGCCGTGGCCCACGTCCCGTCGGGGTTCACCACGTCGACGCGCGCCACGGGGCCCGTGGGGCCGCGGCCGCCGAGGAGCGTCGCGCCGCCGCGGGGCTCCTGCACCACGGTCGACCCGCGCACGTCGCAGCGCTCGGCCGGGGGCATGGACATCCCCATGGTCATGGGCATGGTGATGGGCTGGTTCGAGAGGGGGTTCCACACCACGGCCATGCAGCCGTTGACGACGAGCACGGTGCCGTTGCCGAGCACCACGAACGACGCGTCGCGGCCGAGCGCGGCGTCGAAGGTCGATCCGTTCGACGCCCCGAGGAGCGTCAGCTCGTTGAAGCTCTCGATGGGCTGCGTCTCGGTCGTGCCGCCGAGGGCCAGCACGAACGCGGGCTCCACTTCGAAGAGCGTGGGCGCGATGCGCGGGCCGTTGAGCCGCCACGCGTACTCGACCACGGTGTCGCGGCGCTGCACGAAGACCGACACCACCGCGGGGCCGAACGAGCCCCAGTCGAGCGGAGGCGTCGCCCCGCCGCCCACCACCGCGCCCATGCGCAGCCCCTCGACCACGCCGCGCGCCGCGGGGCCCGGGTCGATGTCGGGCGTCTCGAGGGTGAAGTACCCGTTCGACGCGACGGGCGTGACCACCGTGGCCGACGACTGCCCCTCGACGCGAAAGCGCGCCTGCGTCGCCGCCTCGGGCGGCAGGAACGGATCGCCCCCGTCGGGCGCCACCACGCGCACCGCGACGGACGACTCATGACACCCGAGGGCCGCGACCAGCAGCCACGCAACCGCACACGCGCGAGGGAGGTTCACCGGGCGCTGTGGGTACCGTGCTCCTCCCGCGGCCGCAAGAGGGCGGACGCACCACCTGCCGCGGATGCGCGCATCCGCGGCGCACCCGCGACGCTGCCAGCGCACGAAGCGCGGTTGCATCGAGAACGCCAACCCCTACGAATCACCGGCCCATGCGCGACGCGGCTCGGGACTGGTCGCGCAACTTGTGGGCAAGAGCGGGTATACCTCGCGCGTGACCCACGACCGCGTCACCGAGATGGCCCTCGCGGCGGCGCGCTCGCCCGGCGCGGCCTTCATGCTCCTCGACCCGCGCGGCGACGGCCCCCGCGTCGCCGTTCTCGCGACGGGCGCTCGCCCGCTGGTGTGCGTCGCCCACGATCGCCCCGACGGCGCGCTCGACGCCTTCGGCGACGCGCTCGACGCGCTTCGAAACACCACCTCGGGTGACCCTGTGCTGCCCGTGGCCTTCGGGTGCGTCTCCTACGACGCCGCGTGGCACGCCGCGTCTCCGCGGCCCGTGCGCGACGCGCGCCCCTCGGGCGACCGCTGCCCCGCCGCGTGGCTCGCGCGCTACGACGACGTCACCGCCGTCGCGCTGCCCGAGGGCTTCTCACCCGCGGTCGAGGCGCCCTCATTGGGTCCCTTCGAGAGCGCCACGGGGCGCGACGCGCACATGCGCCACGTCGAGGCCGTGCGCGAGGCCATCCGCGACGGAGACGTGTACCTCGTGAACCTCGCGCGCATGCTCCACGCGAAGGCCCCTGGTGACCCGGGCGACCTCGCGCTGCGCGCGCTCGCGTCGGGCGCACGCTACGCCGCGGTGATGCGCGCGGGCGACGCGCTCGTGGCGGGCATGAGCATGGAGCTCGCCCTCACCTGGGACCGCGCCACGGGCCTCGCGCGCAGCCGCCCCATCAAGGGCACGCGCCCGCGAGGGCGTGACCCCGAGGGCGACCGCCGCGAGGCCGAGGCCCTGGCGCGAGACCCCAAGGAGCGCGCCGAGAACGCCATGGCGGTCGACGTGCACCGCAACGACCTCGGGCGCGTGGCCGTCACGGGCTCGGTGCGCGTCCCGAGGCTCTTCGAGGCCGAGGCGCACCGCTTCGTGCACCACCTCGTGTCGACCGTCGAGGCCACGGTGCCCGGAGATACGCCCGCGCGCGACGTGCTGCGCGCGATGCTCCCCGTGGGGTCGGTCACCGGCGCGCCCAAGCTCGCGGCCATGGAGCACATCGCCCGCTTCGAGCGCGAGCGCCGCGGGCTCTACACGGGCGTCTACGGCGCGGTCTACGGCGACGGCTCGGTGCAGCTCGCCGTGGCGATCCGCACGCTCGTGGCCGACGCCGCGGGGCTGCACTACGGGGTCGGCGGAGGCGTCGTCTGGGACAGCGACCCCGCCCGCGAATGGCAGGAGCTGGCCTGGAAACAGCGGGCCGCGGGTGGGGGCGGAGTGACCATAGAAAAGCCTTGAAGGGATGTTATCGTCGCGGCGACTCCCTTCGCGGAGTGTCGGCCGGACACACCCCACGCGTCGCCGCGCGGCGCACCCACAGCCCCTGCGTGACAGGGCGTATCGAGGGCTTCGATGCAGAGACTCACCAGGGCATTCGTGGGCGTCGGATGTGCCGCGCTATTCGCGGCGTGCAGCGCGGCCGACGGCGGGACGTACGCGATCCCCAAGCCCGGCCCCGACACCGGCGACGGGGGCGTCACCTCGCCCGACGGGCGCGTGACCTCGCCCGACGCGTCGCGCACCGACGGCGGACGCACCGACGGCGGACGCATCGACGGGAGCGTGACGTCGCCCGACGGGAGCGTGAGCTCGCCCGACGGCTCCGTCTCGGGTGGCGACGGGAGCGTGAGCTCCCCCGACGGCTCCGTGGCGCCCGGCGACGGCGGCGCGGGTGACGGCGGCGCCGCGATGAGCTGTGGGCCGCGCGAGGTCTGCGACGACGGCCTCGACAACAACTGCGACGGGCGCACCGACGAGGGCTGCGCGTGCCTGCCGGGCGCGACGCAGCGCTGCTACGACGGCCCCGCGGCGCAGGCCGGCCGCGGCGTGTGCGTGTGGGGCATGCAGCGCTGCGAGGGCACGGGCGAGTTCGGCACCTGGAGCGCGTGCACCGGCAGCGGCTCGCCGCAGCCCGTGGTGTGCGGGCGCATGATGGACTTTCGCTGCGACGGCAACATCGACGAGGGCTGCGCGTGCACGCCGGGCATGACCCGTAGCTGCTACTCGGGCCCGATGGGCACCGCGGGCGTGGGCGCGTGCCGCGCGGGCTCGCAGACCTGCGCCATGACCGCCACGGGCTCGGCGTGGGGGCCGTGCACGGGCGAGGTGCTGCCGGGCATGCGCGACCTGTGCGACGGCGTCGACCGCGACTGCGACGGCAGCAGCAACACGGGCTGCACGTGCGCGCTCAACGCGGCGCGGCCGTGCTACTCGGGGCCCGCGGGCACGCAGGGCGTGGGCGCGTGCCGCGCGGGCGTGCAGCGCTGCGTGGCGGGCGCCGGCGGCGCGGGCACGACGTGGGGCGCGTGCACGGGCGAGGTGCTGCCGATGGCCGACCAGTGCGACGGCGTCGACCGCAACTGCGACGGCAACGCCAACACCGGGTGCACCTGCGCGGCGGGCACCACGCGGCCCTGCTACACGGGCCCCGCGGGCACGCAGGGCGTGGGCATCTGCCGCGCGGGCACGCAGGCCTGCACGCGCGTGTCGGCCACGACGACCACGTGGGGAACGGCCTGCACGGGCCAGGTGCTCCCCGCGGCGTCGGAGGTCTGCGGCAACATGCGCGACGACAACTGCAACGGCATGGTCGACGAGGGCTGCGTGACGACGCCCACGTGCCCCACGGGCTTCGACCTGCGCACCGACCCGAACAACTGCGGCGCATGCGGCCACCGCTGCGCGGCCACCGAGGCGTGCGTCGCGGGCGTGTGCGTGGGCAACGGGCAGCTCCGCATCTCGATGACCTGGGACGTGATGGGCGACCTCGACCTGGCCGTGGTCCCGCCGTGCGGCACCGAGATCTACTACGGGCGGCTCAACGCCTGCGGCGGCACGCTCGACGTCGACAGCTGCCCCGCGCTCTCGCGCAGCTCGAGCTACCCCGGCGGCTCGGACCCGTGCACCGGCCCCGAGAACGTCTACTGGCCGAGCGCCCCCGCGAGCGGCACGTACATCGTCTGCGCGAACCCCTGGGAACAGGGCTCGGGGCCCATGAACTTCCGCATCACCGTCACGCGCGGCACCACCACGCTGCGCACCTGGACCGGCACCCGCCGCGGCTCGGCGGGCTACGTGCGCTGCACCCGCAGCGCGGCGTCGTACGTGGGCGAGTTCACGATCTGAGCGACGGTTTTCTCGAACGTCGGGCGCCTCGTTCGTGGCAGGATCCGCGCCGCGCCCGATGGCCCGACTCGACCCCCACTCCTACGCCGACTCCTCGCAACCCCGCACCCGCACGCTCCGGTGGAAGGCCCGCGTCGACTTCGCGCGACGCGCCCTCGACGCCGAAGCCACGCTGGTCTTTCACGAGCCCGGCGCCGGCCCGCTCGACCTCGACACCCGCGGGCTCGACATCGCCTCGGTGACCGACGCGTCGGGCCGCGCCCTCGCGTTCGAGCTCGGCGACGCCGACCCGATCCTCGGCGCGCGGCTGCGCGTGACGCTGCCCGAGGCCACGCCCTCGATCACCGTGCGCTACCGCACCTCGCCCGAGGCGTCGGCGCTGCAGTGGCTCGAGCCCGCGCAGACCGCGGGCAGGCGCCAGCCCTACCTCTTCAGCCAGTGCCAGGCGATCCACGCGCGCTCGGTGGTGCCGCTGCAAGACACCCCCCGCGTGCGCGTCACCTTCGACGCCGAGCTCACGGTGCCCGCCGCGCTGCGCGCGCTCATGGCCGCGGCCTTCGTGGGGCGCGAGGTGCAGAGCGACGTCGCGGTCGAGTCGTGGACGATGCCGCAGCCCATTCCCCCGTACCTCTTCGCGTTCGCCGTGGGCGACCTCGTGTCGCGCGACGTCGGGGCGCGCAGCCGGGTGTGGGCCGAGCCCTCGGTGGTCGACGCCGCCGCGTGGGAGTTCGCCGACATCGACCGCCTCGTCACCGCGGGCGAGACCCTCTTCGGCCCCTACGACTGGGACCGCTTCGACGTGCTCGTGATGCCCCCGTCGTTTCCGTACGGCGGCATGGAGAACCCGAGGCTCACCTTTCTCACGCCCACGCTGCTCGCGGGCGACCGCTCGCAGGTGCGCGTGGTCGCGCACGAGCTCGCCCACTCGTGGACGGGCAACCTCATCACCAACGCCGACGCCGAGCACTTCTGGCTCAACGAGGGCTGGACGCGCTACGCCGAGCTCCGCATCGTCGAGGCCACCGAGGGCACGGACGCGGGCGCGCTGCACGCCGCCCTCGGCCGCCGCGGCCTCGACCGCGCCGTCGAGCGCTTCGTGAAGGAGGGACGCCCCCAGCTCACGCGCTTGCGCACGCACCTCGAGGGCGTCGACCCCGACGATGCCTTCTCCGAGGTGCCCTACGACAAGGGCTGCCTGTTCCTCCTCGCGCTCGAGGCGCACGTGGGCCGCCCCCGCTTCGAAGCGTTCATCCGGCGGTACATCGAGACCTTCCGCTTCGGGGCCATCACCACCGAGGAGTTCCTCGCGTTCACCGAGCGCGAGCTGCCCGGCGCGCTCGCCGCCGTCGACGCCCCCGCGTGGGTCGACGGCGAGGGCATCCCCGCCAACGCGCCCGCGTCGCGCTCGAAGCTCCTCGACGCCATCGAGTCGCTCGCCGGCCGCGCCCCCGACGACGACGCCGCGCGCTGGAGCCCCACCGAGTGGCAGCTCTACCTCGAATCGCTCCCCACGCCCGCGCCCCGCGAGCTCGCCGAGCGCCTCGACGCGCGCTTCGACCTCACGCGCAAGACCAACTACGAGGTGCTCTGCGCGTGGCTCCTCGTCGCGATCCCCGCGCGCTACGACGCCGCGCTCCCGCGCGCCGAGGCCCTGCTCGGCGAGGTGGGCCGCATGAAGTTCCTCAAGCCCCTCTACCGCGCCCTCATGGAGCGCCCCGACACCGCCCCCATCGCCCGCCGCGCCTTCGCGCGCCACGCCGCCTCGTACCACCCCATCGCCCGCATGGTCATCACGCCCATCGTGGCCTGACCGCGCGGAGCCGCCTCCGCGCACGCGGCGTACATCCCTGTACGGGTGCAAAACAACGCCGTGATAGGATCGCGCGCATGAAGCTGCGTGACCTTTCATCGCTCGCTCCGGCCAGTTCCTTTCTTGCGATCGCCCTCGCGCTCGCGGGCTGTGGCACCGACGCGAAGCCCCCGTCTGCATCGACCGACGTGACCCCGACCGGCGACGCGGTCGACGCGCCCTCGAGCGACACGAGCGCCGACGGCGCCACGCCCGACGTCGCCGACGCCTCGCAAGACGCTGCCAACGACGCCCCCGCGATGGACGGGCCCGTCGACGTCTCCCCCACCGACGGATCTCCCGCCGACGTCTCCCCCACCGACGGCGCTCCCTCCGACACGCCCGCTGCCGATGCGTCGCCC
>JBDHVF010000418.1:0-7054 GCA_039809605.1 Polyangiales bacterium
ACGCGCGATCCCCAACGCCCTCATTCCACGCGCGGACGCGCGATCCCCAACGCCCTCATTCCACGCGCGGACGCGCGCCCGCCACGACCGCATCACCCGCGGGCGCCGTCACCCGGCGAGCGGGAGGCGTACGACGAAGGTGGACCCCGCGCCGTCGGCGCCCTCGACGCCGATGGTTCCGCCGTGCTGCTCGACGATCTTGCGGCAGAGGTAGAGCCCGAGCCCGAGGCCCCCCTCGGTCGATCGCCCGCCGTGCTTCGCGCGGTAGAAGCGCTCGAAGATCGCCTCGCGCTCGGCGGCGGGCACGCCGGGGCCGTGGTCGCGCACCGCGACCTCCACGGCGCGCGCAGCGTCGCGGCGCACGCTCACCTCGATCGGCGCGTCGCCCGCGTGCTGCACGGCGTTGAGCAGCAGGTTGGTGAGCACCTGGCGCAGCCGCCCCTCGTCGCCGAGCACCCTCGGCGCCTCGCCGTCGTCGGGCAGCTCGACGCGCAGGGGGCGGCCGTTCAGCACCGGGCGCAGCTCCTCGACGCGCAGCGAGACCATGCGGGCGACGTCGACCGGGGCCCTGCGCAGGTCGAGCGCGCCGCCCTCGAGGCGCGCGATGTCGATGAGGTCGCCCACGAGGCGCTCGAGGTCGTGGAGCTGCGCGCCGCACGTCTCGACGTACCCCGCGACGCGCCGGAGCACGGCGGCGGCGTCGTCGGTGGGCGCGCGCTCGACCTGGGCGTGGATGAGCCCGGCGTAGGTCGCCAGCGCGGCGAGGGGCGAGCGCAGCTCGTGGCTCGCGAGCGCGAGGAACTCGCCCCGCATGTGGTTCTCGCGGTCGGCGCGCTCCCTCGCGCGCACCTGCTCGGTCACCTCGACGGCCGAGGCCACCACGAGGCGCGGCGGGCCGTCGGGGTCGCGGGGCCGCGGCAGCGGCACGAGGCTCAGGTCCCAGACCGCGTCGTCACCGCTCTCCGTCGAGGGCACGCGCAGCTCGCGGACGCGCTGAGGCGTGCGGTGCTCCACCGCGGCGCGCAGCAGCGCCTCGGCGGGCAACCCCTCGCCCCGTGTCTCGTCGCCCTGCGCGGGCCGCGACTCGATCAGCTCGCGGTACCGCGGCGACGCGCGCAGGAGCCGCCCCGTCTCGACGTCGTAGAGCCCCAGCGCCGCGCGCTCGGAGTTCTCGACCATGAGCATGAGCTGCTCGCGCTGCTCGGCGGCCTCGTGGGCGACCTGGGCCGTCACGTCGCGGGCGTACACCACCACGCCGTGGACCGATCCCAGGTCGTCGTGCGTGGGCACGATCGTGAACTCGAAGATCGCCTCGGACCTCGCGTCGTCGGGGCCCGTCACCATCACCCGCGTCCGCCCCGTGGTGTTCGGCGTGTCGCGCCAGCGCGTCGACCAGACCTGCACCACGAGCGACGCCCACCCCACGAGGGGCAGCGCCTCCTCGATCGGCAGGCCCCGCACGTCGCGCCCCCCGAGGAGCCGCGCGAAGCTCGGGTTGAGCGCCTCGACCCGCAACATCGGGCCGCGGAGCACCATGATCGCAGCGGGCGCGTGCTCCACCATCTCGCGCAGGAGCAGGCGCTCCGTGGTCACCCCTCGGGCCAGCGCCAGCGCCTCCCTCGTACGCGCGGAGAACTCCTCGTTTCGAAGCGCCAGCTCCTCGTTTCGAAGCGCCAGCTCCTCGTTCGCGGCGCGCAGCTCCTCCTGCGTGGTGAGGAGCTCCTCGGTCACGACCTGGAGCCGCTCGCTCTCGTGCGGTTGCGCCATCATCTCCGTTGCCTCCATCGCGTCATCGGGCGCGGGCTCGCGCCCCGGACGTGGAACCCCGAGCACGCCCTGCACCACCCTGGAACACCCCGCACAACGGCCGCGGAGTGAAGATCCCCCCCTCTCGCACGCGGTGCTCGATCGCACCGCGTGCCGCCCGCCCTGAACCCCGTTCGTCCGACGATGCTACCGCAACGGCCGTCCGTTGCCGACGGGTTATGCGCCGTGCGCGTGGGCTCCCCAATTTCATGGAGGGAGCAGCGCTGCCGGATCGCCGCAGGTAAATCGGTGCGTCTCCCACTGACCTGCGGTGATCGGGCGGGGTTATCCTGCACGCCATGAAGGTGTTGCTCGTGGACGATCACTCGATGCTCCGCGAGGGGTTGCGCGCGCTGCTGGAGTGCGAGGACGACCTCCGGGTCGTCGGGGAGGCGGGCGACGGCCACGCCGCGGTGAGCCAGGCCCTCGCGCACAGGCCCGACGTGGTGGTGATGGACGTGGGCATCCCCGGCCTCGACGGGGTCGAGGCGGCGCGGCGCGTGCTCGCGGCGCTGCCCGCGACGAAGGTGATCGGCCTGTCGGGCGTCTCCGACGGCGCGCAGCGGAGCGCGATGCTCGACGCGGGCGCGGCGGCGTACGTGCTCAAGGGCGCGGCGTCGCAGGACCTCGTGCGCGCGATCCGCGGCGCCACGGCGACGTCGGGCGAGGCTCCCCTTCGGGGCGCGGGCTCACGCCACCTGAGCGTGCGCGAGCGCGAGACGCTGAAGCTCCTCGCCGAGGGCCGCACCTCGAAGGAGATCGCCACGGAGATGGGCGTGGCGGTGAGCACGGTGGAGACCTACCGGCGGCAGATCACCGACAAGCTCGGCATCCACACGATCGCGGAGCTGACCAAGTACGCCATCCGTCACGGCATCACGTCGGTGCGCTGACGCACCGCGAGGTCGCGCACGGGCTCGCGCGACGCAGGGGGTGCAACGGCTCTGGGAGCCTCGCGCACGAGCGACCGCACACGGCGCGCGGCGCCATCACGGAGCGGTTGGTTTCACGGGGAGTCTCTCGGCGCAGTCGTCGGCATGGGCGCTGCTCGGAGGCGCCGCGTTCAGGGCCGCGCGGGGCGCATGGCGGGCGCCACGTCGCGGGGAACCTCACACGCCGCCAGAGAGTGCATGGGGAGACATGAGCCTCGTTCGCTGGGATCCGTTCCGTGAGCTCGAAGACATGAGCAACCGTCTCAACCGCTTCTTCGGGCGCTCGATGCTGGGGGTGGGCAGCACCCAGGGGTCGCACGAGATGATGTCGGTGCCCGACTGGACGCCCACGGTGGACATCGTCGAGACCCCCGAGGAGTACATGATCAAGGCCGACCTGCCCGAGATGCGTCGCGAGGACGTGAAGATCTCGATGGCCGACCACGTGCTGCGCATCGAGGGGGAGCGCAAGGCCGAGAAGGAGGAGAAGGGCCGGAAGTACCACCGCGTCGAGCGCTACTACGGCAGCTTCATGCGCACCTTCACCGTGCCCGAGAACGTCGACGGCACGAAGATCCGCGCCGAGTACAAGGACGGCGTGCTCAACGTTCGGCTGCCCAAGACCGCCGCGCACGCGCCCAAGGCCGTCGACATCAAGATCACGTGATCGACGGCGAGGGGGCGGCACGCGCGTTGCGAACGCGCACCGCGGAGGACCACATGGGACGGAGCTTCGAAACCACGATCGAGGACATGCATCGCCTCGCCGAGCGGATCGGCGAGCTGCTCTCGTCGCCCGCAGGGTGCGACGTGGAGCCCTTCAGGCTCCGGCTCGTACGCGCGCACGCGCTGGCCCTCGCCGACGAGCTCGCGTTGCTCGATGACGGCGACCGCGCCCGCGGCGCCCGCGTCGCGCCTGGCCTCGGCGTCGCGCCGTGATCCATCGCACCGCCCCTGCGGTCCTCTCTGCCGCACGCACGTCTGTTCCCCCTCAATCCTGAGTCTTGCGCACAATGGTGCTCCGTGCGAAGCAAGTGCGCGGATCAGGGTAGAGCCTCATGGAAGCACCACAGCCAATCGCCCCCGCGAAGGTGCTCGTCGTCGACGACAACGAGCAGAACCGAGCCCTCGCTCGCATGACCCTCGAAGACGAGGGCTACGACGTGCGCCTCGCGTCGAACGGCGAGGAGGCGCTGCGGCGCTTCGAGGCCGAGCGGCCCGACTGCGTGCTGCTCGACGTGCGGATGGCGGGTCTCGACGGCCCGGCGGTGTGCGAGCGCATCCGCGCGATGCCGGGCGGGGCCGAGGTGCCGGTGGTGTTCCTCACGGCGGCGCGCGACGTCGACACGTTCGACCGCGCGCTCGCGGCGGGCGGCAACGACTTTCTGACCAAGCCCGTGCAGCCCGCGGAGCTCGCCCTCCGGGTGCGCCAGGCCCTGCGCCTGCGGCGCATGGACGCCGAGCTCCGCGCCCAGTACGAGCTCCTGCGCCACCAGCGCGACGAGGTGTTCCGCGCGCAGCTCATGCAGGAGGACCTCGCGGCGTTCATCGTCCACGACCTGAAGAACCCGGTGAACGCCATCGACCTGCAGGCCCAGGTGATCCTTCGCGACCGCCAGCTCTCGCCGCGCTCGCGCGACGCCGCGGGCCGCGTGCGCGCCGAGGTGCGCGACCTCCTGCGGCTCATCATGAACCTGCTCGACATCACCCGCAGCGAGCAGGGCCGGCTCACGCCCTCGCGCGGGCACGTCGACCTTCGGGCCCTGGTCGACTCGATCCTCGAGGCCCGCGCGCAGCAGGCCGAGGAGCAGAGCGTGACGCTCACGGCCGACGTGAGCGCCCCCGCGGTGCGCGCCGACGCCGACCTCCTGCGCCGCGTGCTCGAGAACTTCATCGAGAACGCCATCCGTCACGCGCCGCCGGGCAGCGCGGTGCGCGTCGAGGCCGTGCGCGGCGTGAGCGCCGTCGAGCTGCGGGTGGCCGACGCGGGCGCGGGCATCCCCGAGGCGATGCGCGCGGCGATCTTCGAGCGCTTCGTGCAGCTCCCCGACGGGCACGAGGGGCACGCCGGGCGCACGCGCGGCGGCCGGGGGCTCGGCCTGACCTTCTGCAAGCTCGCGGTCGAGGCCCACGGCGGGAGGGTGTGGGTCGAAGACGCGCGGCCGGGCGCGGTGTTCTGCGCGATCCTCCCCGACGACGGGGGAGAGCGCTCGTGAGCCGCTTCCTCCAGCTCCTCGACACGGCGCCCGACGCGATGGTGATCGTGCGCGCCGACGGCAGGATCGACCTCGTGAACGTGCAGGCCGAGCGCATGTTCGGCTACCGCCGCGAGGAGCTCCTCGGCCAGCCCATCGAGATGCTCATCCCCGAGCGCCTGCGGGCGGCGCACGTGACCCACCGCGCGCACTTCTCGGCCGCGCCCTCGCAGCGCCCCATGGGCTCGGGCCTCGAGCTCGCGGGGCGCCGCAAGGACGGCAGCGAGTTCCCCGTCGAGATCAGCCTCGGGCCGCTCGAGACCGACGACGGGCGCTTCGTCTCCGCGGCCATTCGAGACATCACCGAGCGCAAGCGCCTCGAGGCCGCCACGCGCGCCGCGGGCGAGCTGCTCGCGCAGTCGATCGAGATCATGGACGACGCCTTCGCGGTCTTCGGCCGCGACGGCCGCCTGCTCGTGCACAACAGCGCCTTCCGCGCGCTCTTTCCGCACGCGTTCGAGGGGCCCCTCACGGGCCTGCTGCCCGGCGAGATGATCGACCGCGCGCTGCCCCTCATGCCCTTCGAGGGCGACGACGGCCGCGCGCGCGCCCGCGCCGAGTACCTCGCGATCTTCGACGAGCCCGGCGGCACGTACACCCTCCGCGGCGGCGGCCGCACGCTCCGCATCGCCACGCGGCGCACCCAGTCGGGCGAGCGCGTGATGACCCTCGCCGACCGCACCGAGGACGAGCGCCGCGAGGAGGAGCTGCGCCTCGCCAGCGCCGCCAAGAGCGACTTCCTCTCGTCGATGAGCCACGAGCTGCGCACGCCGCTCAACGCCATCCTGGGCTTCACCAGCCTCCTCCTGCGCGACCGCAAGGCCCCCCTGCCCGAGCGCCAGCGCGAGATGGCCGAGCACATTCTCAAGGGCGGCCAGCACCTTCTCAAGCTCGTCGACGAGGTGCT
The DNA here is from genome assembly GCA_039809605.1 of Polyangiales bacterium. Lineage (GTDB taxonomy): Bacteria > Myxococcota_A > Polyangia > Polyangiales > CAISKJ01. Next base: position 5,901 of record JBDHVF010000418.1, read on the forward strand.
CGACCTCTCGAAGGTCGAGTCGGGCCGCGCGATCCTCTCGCCCGAGCCCGTGGGCGTCGCCGAGGTGCTCGCCGAGGTGTCGTCGACGCTCGGGGCCATGGCCTCGCGCGCGGGCATCGAGGTGCGCGTCGAGCCCGTGCCCGCGGGGCTCCCCATGGTCATCGCCGACCGCACCCGCTTCGCGCAGGTGCTGATGAACATGGGCTCCAACGCGATCAAGTACGGCCGCCAGGGGGGCCACGCGACCTTCTCGGTCTCGCGCCCCGACGGCGAGTTCGTGCGCGTCACCGTCGCCGACGACGGCATCGGCATCCCCGAAGACAAGCACGACAGGATCTTTCAGCCCTTTCAGCGCGCGGGCCAGGAGGCGGGGCCCATCGAGGGCACGGGCATCGGGCTCGCGCTCTCGCGCAAGCTCAGCGAGCTGATGGGCGGCCGCGTGGGCTTTCACAGCACGCACGGCAAGGGCTCGGAGTTCTGGGTCGACCTGCGCGCCCAGGAGCGCCCCTCGCCCTCGCCGCACGTCGCGCTGCCCGCCGAGGCCGGCGCCGCCCTCTCGGCCGAGGGCCCGCGCCTCGAGGTGGTGTACGTCGAAGACAACCCGTCGAACGTGGCCTTCATGCGCGCGCTCCTCTCGGAGTTCGAGCGCGTGGAGCTGCACGTCGCGCCCACGGCGGAGATCGGCGTCGAGATCGTGCGCGCGCGCAGGCCGCGCGTGGTCATCATGGACATCAACCTCCCCGGCATGAGCGGCTTCGAGGCGCTGCGCCTGCTCAAGAGCTGGCCCGAGACGCGGGACATCCCCGTCATCGCCCTCAGCGCCGCGGCCATGGACCGCGACATGCGGCGCGCCGAGGCCGCGGGCTTCTACCGCTACGTGACCAAGCCCGTGAACGTGCCCGAGATGATCGCGCTGCTCGAGTCGCTGCTGGTGCCCTCCCCCCATCCCCCTCCCGCGGACGCGGGAGGGGGTGCCCGGGAGTAGCCTGCATACCCTCACCCCCAACCCCTCTCCCGCGAGGGCGCGGGAGAGGGGGGCGCTGCCGCGCGACGGACCGCGCGCGCTGACGAACGACCGCGCTGCCGCGCGACGGACCGCGCGCGCTGACGAACGACCGCGCTGCCGCGCGACGGACCGCGCGCGCTGACGAACG
>JBDHVF010000419.1:0-7053 GCA_039809605.1 Polyangiales bacterium
CGGGGCGCGGCGGCTGCACGGCGGCGCGCGGCGCGGCGAGCGAGGTGGTGGCCTCGGAGGCTCCCCCGCGCAGGGCGAGCCAGGCCCCGACGCCGATGACCGCGCACGTGAGCGCCGCGGCGGCGGCCACGAGCTTGAACGAGCGTCGCGGCGCGCCGTGATCGACGGCCGACACCGTGGGCCCGATCGACTGCGCGAACTCGGCGCGGGGGGCCATGGGCTTGAGCGTCGTGTTGACGATCGCAGGCGGGGTCGAGCCGGGGGGGATGGTGTTCTCACCCGCCGCGAGGGTCTGGGCGCGCTCGTCGATGAGGGCGACGCCCGCGGCGCTGACGGCGGTCGTGGCGCCGCCGCGCACGGCCCTCAGCGCGGCCCCGAGGGCGCCGGCGTGCTCGAAGCGGTGGTCGCGCTCGCGCTGAAGGCACCGGCCCACCACGCCCACGAACCCCTCGGAGAGCTGCGGCGCGAGCAGGCGGAGCGACGGGGGGTCGACGGTGCAGACCTTCACGAAGATGGCCCCGAGCGACTCGCCCTCGAAGGGCATGCGCGCGGAGACGAGCTCGTAGAGCATGATGCCCAGGGCCCAGACGTCGGTGCGCTGGTCGATGTCGCGCTGGCCCTGCACCTGCTCGGGGGACATGTACGTGGGCGTGCCCATCGCGACGCCCGTGGCCGTGAGGCGCGAGACGGCGTTCTCGCCGACGCTGCGCGAGAGGCCGAAGTCGAGCACCTTGGGCACGGCGACGCCCGCCCTGCGGTCGAGGAAGACGTTCTCGAGCTTGAGGTCGCGGTGCATGATGCCCGCGCCGTGCGCCGCGGCGAGCGCGTCGGTCACGGGGATCATGATGTCGAGCGCCTCGGCCTCGGAGAGCGCCGCCGCCCGCGTTCGCATGAACGACGCGAGGTCCTCGCCGACGAGGAGCTCCTGCACGATGACGGGCGCGCCGTTCTCGTCGTCGAGCACGTCGAGCACGGCCACGATGTTGGGGTGCTGCACCACGTTGGCCGCGCGCGCCTCGCGCTGTACGCGCTGCACCACGTCGGGGCTCCTGGCGTACTCGGGCTTGAGGATCTTGATCGCGACCTCGCGGCCCACCACCTCGTTGACCGCCTTGTAGACCTCGCCCATGCCGCCCGCGCCGAGGCGCTTCGTGAGGCGGAACCGGCCCGCGATCATTTCGCCCGAGCGATCAGGGAGTTCGTCAGCGCTCATAAGATGAACGCTACGATAACGCGGTCTCGACGCCGCGGCGAGAGCCCGTCAGTAGTTGTGCGTGGCGCCCGAAACCGTCGCAGAGGTGCACATGGGATCGCGTCGGGTGCCGCCCGGCATCATCATCGCGCCGGTGCAGTGCTCTTCGAGCTCCATGCACATCAGGCCCGCGCAGGCGGCGCGGAGGGTCATCGGCACGTCGATCGTGGTGTCGGGGCGAAAGGTGACGACCGCGCGGTCGGAGACCCATCCCGGGTCGGGCATGCCGGGCATGAGCATGATGTCGGGGAGCGCGGGGCAGCGCCCCGTCGCGCGGTAGCCGCCGACCTCGATCCTCACCGTTTGCGCGTGGTTGTTGGCCTTGGGGAGCACGAGGAAGGTCGAGCCGCTCGCCGGGAGCTGCGTCGTCATGCGCGTCTCCGAGTCCTCGGGCATGCCCGTCGAGTTCGCGGGGTTGAACACGCGGAACTCGACGCGCTCGAGGCAGTTCGCGAGGGCGCTCTCGACCGTGAGCGTGACGTAGATCCCCGTCGGGTCCTTGGCGCAGCGGGGCAGCGCCGCGAGGAGCGTCAGCGCGAGGAGCGCGCGGGAGCGATGGGCGCTCATCGGCCCACCTCGCCAGAGAGCGCCGACTGGAGCGTCACGCCCGTGGTCGGCGAGGGCAGGTCGGGCGACGCCGAGCGCGCGACCACGACGGCCGTGGTCACGCCCGCGGCGGCCACGACGCCGACGGCCGTCCAGAACCACCACCGTGTGTAGATCGGGTGCGACTCGGGCGGCCGCGTGGGCGTCTGCGCCACGCGGGGGTCGACGGGCTGCGCCACGGCCGGGTGGGGCGTCGCGACGGGGGCCGCGGGCTGCGGCGCGAGGGTGAAGCGCAGCTCGCGCGTCGCGCTCTCGGCGACCTCGACGCTCTCCTCGTGGGCGACGAAGCCCGGCGCCTCGGCGCGCACCGCGTGGGTGCCCGGGTCGACGACGGTCTCGTTGGCCTCGTTGAGCTGCGCGCGGCGGCCGTCGATGGTGACCACCGCGGCGGGCGGCGAGAGCTCGACGACGCGCACCCGCGCGAGGCGGCGCGCGATGTCGGTGAGCATCTGCGCCACCTCGGCGTCGTGCTGCTCGTGCTGCGCGGGCGTGGCGAGCTCGTTGAACTGCTGGAGCCGCACGCGGGCCTCGACGAGGCGGTGCAGCTCGCGCAGCACCACGCCGAGGTTGAGCGCCACCGCGGCCGAGCGGCGCAGCCGGTCCGACGCTTCGAACGCCTGGAGCGCCGCGGGCCAGTCGTGGGCCTGCATCGCCCGCACGCCCGCTTCGAACTGCTGCCGCGCCTCGTCGACCGGCGCGCCCGGCGTCGTGGCCGCGGGCTGCGGCTGCTGCGGCTGCGGCTGCGCCACCGCGACGGAGGGCGCGAGCGCCGCGGCGATGAGCGCGACCGGCCCGAGACGAAAGCATGGACGCGACCCCTGAAGCATCCCCGTCACCTCGTTGCGAAAAGGTCTCCTGCGTGGCGCATTGTGCACCATGGGCGCGGGCGGAGGAAACGTTCCCTTGTCCCCTCCCCCCGCGGCCCTCACAATCGTCGGCCCGCAACGACCGCCGAAAGGAGCGTTCCGTTCAAGCCGTGACGACCCCCTCCCGTGACCCCTCGCTGGCCGAGCGCGACCCCGAGATCGCCTCGCTGATCCGCCACGAAGACGAGCGCCAGCGCGACAAGCTCCGGATGATCCCGAGCGAGAACTACGCCTCGCGCGCCGTGCTCGAGGCCTGCGGCTCGTCGCTCTCGAACAAGTACTCCGAGGGCTACCCCCGCAAGCGCTACTACGAGGGCCAGCAGTTCATCGACCCCATCGAGGAGCTCGCGCGCGACCGCGTGAAGGCCCTCTTCGGCGTCGAGCACGCCAACGTGCAGCCCTACTCGGGCTCGCCCGCCAACCTCGCGGTGTACTTCGCCTTCTGCAAGCCGGGCGACACGGTGATGGGCCTCGGCCTGCCGCACGGCGGCCACCTCACGCACGGCTGGCCCGTGTCGATCACCGGCAGCTACTTCAAGAGCGTGCCCTACTCGGTGCGCCGCGACGACCACCGCGTCGACATGGAGGAGGTGCGCCGCCTCGCCCACGAGACGAAGCCGCGGCTCCTCTTCTGCGGCGGCACCGCGTACCCGCGGCTCTGGGACTTCGCCGCGTTCGGCGAGGTCGCGCGCGAGGTCGGCGCCGTGCTCGTGGCCGACGTCGCCCACATCGCCGGGCTCATCGCGGGCGGGGCGCACCCCTCGCCCGTGGGCCACGCCGACGTGATCACCAGCACCACGCACAAGACCTTCCGCGGGCCGCGCGGCGGCATGATCCTCACGACCGCGCAGCACGCCGCGGCCATCGACAAGGCCGTGTTCCCGGGGCTCCAGGGCGGGCCGCACGAGGCCAACATCGCCGGCGTCGCCGTGGCCGCGAAGGAGGCCGCCACCCCCGAGTTCCGCGCGTACGCGCGGCAGGTGGTGGCGAACGCCGTGGCGCTCGCGAAGGCCCTCTCGGCGCGGGGCTACGCGCTGGTGAGCGGCGGCACCGAGAACCACCTGCTGCTCGTCGACCTGACGAACAAGGGCATCGCCGGCAAGCGCGCCGCGAAGGCGCTCGACCGCGCGGGCATCGAGCTCAACTACAACACCGTGCCCTACGACCCGCGCAAGCCCTTCGACCCGTCGGGCGTGCGCCTCGGTACGCCCGCCATCACCTCGCGCGGGCTTACCGAAGCGCATATGGAAGCGGTGGCCGGGTGGTTCGACGAGGCCGTGCGCCACGCCGACGACGACGCGAAGCTCGACGCCATCGCCGGCGAGGTGAGGCGTTCCCTCACCGACTTCCCCGCGCCGGGGATCCTGGTCTGACCGCTACGCGCTCGCGGCGTCGTCGTGGCTCCGCGAGCGCGCGGCCTTGCGGGCGCCGGGCTTCGCCTTCGCGTCGTCAGGGCCCTCGCCGCCATCGCCGCCCTCACCGCCGTCGGAGCCCTCGGTCGTCGGGGGCTCGTACGGCCGCGAGTACGAGCAGCCCTCCTTCACGCACTTGACCACGGGGTTGGTCTTGCCGCCCGCGAGCACGAGGAAGCTCGCGCCGCAGTCGGGGCAGGGCTCCTTCACGGGCGTCTGGTAGAGCCGGTAGTCGCACTTCTTCGCGGCGTCTTCGTTGCGGTAGTTCTCGCAGCCCCAGAAGGGCTTGCGGCCCTTCTGCGTGCCGATCTTCACCAGGTCTCCGCCGCACTTGGGGCACTGGATGCCCGAGGGCATCGGCGACGTGTACTCACAGTCGGGGTTGGTCTTCTTCCACCCCGAGCACGAGAGGAACTGGTCGCTGGTGCCGCGCCGCGTCTTGATGAGCAGGTCGCGGCCGCACCGGGGGCACTTGCGGCCCTCGAACACCTCGGGCGCCTTGGCGGGCGTCTCGTCGACGATGTTCTTGCACTTGGGGTAGGCCGTGCAGGCGTAGTAGTCGCTGTTCGGGCCCCAGCGGCGCACCATGGGCGAGCCGCACTTGTCGCAGATGCGATCGGAGGGCTGCGCGCGCGGCCAGCCCTCGCCCGGCTCCTTGGCGGCGAGCTCCTTCTCGACGGTCTTCTTGAAGGGCTTGTAGATGCGGTCGACGAGCTTGACCCAGTTGGCCTGGCCCTGCTCGACCTCGTCGAGGTCCTTCTCGATCTTCGCCGTGAACTCGTAGTCGACCACCTCGGGGAAGCGCGCCTTGAGCCCGTGGGTCTTCGCCGTGCCGAGCTTGGTGGGCACGAGCTGCCGGTCCTTCTTCTCGACGTAGTCGCGCGAGAGCACCTTGCTCACGATCTCGGCGTAGGTGCTCGGGCGGCCGATGCCCAGGTCTTCGAGCGCCTTCACCAGCGTGCCTTCGTTGTAGCGCGCGGGGGGCTGGGTGAACTTCTGCTCGGCCTTCACGCCCGGCGGGTCGATCATGGTGAGCGCCTCGCCCTGCGCCAGCGCGGGCAGGGTCTTCTCCTCCTCGCGCACGTCGCTGGCCTGGTCCTCACGAACGAGCTCCTCGCCGGCGACCTCCTCGGCGCGCTCGGTGGCGCCCTGCGCGTCGAGCCAGCCCGCGAACTTGAGCACCTGCCCCGAGACGCGGAGCGTGTGCTTCTGCGCGCCCTGCGCGTCGATGCTCACCGTCGTCTGGTCGTAGACCGCGTCGGCCATCTGGCACGCGACGAAGCGCTCCCAGATGAGGCGGTAGACCTTGCGCTCGTCGGGCTTGAGGAACTTCTGCACCGCGTCGGGGTGGTGCTCGGTCGAGGTCGGGCGGATGGCCTCGTGGGCGTCCTGCGCCGAGCTCTTGGTCTTGAAGAAGTTGGGCTTCTCGGGGAGAAACTGCTTGCCGAAGCGCTTGCCGATGTAGTCGCGCGCGGCGTCGACGGCCTCGGCCGAGAGGCGCGTCGAGTCGGTGCGCATGTACGTGATGAGGCCCACGGGGCCCTCGGCGCCGATGTCGATGCCCTCGTAGAGCCGCTGCGCGACCTGCATCGTGCGCGAGGCGCTGAAGCCCAGGCGGCTCGCGGCGTCGCGCTGGAGCGACGAGGTGATGTACGGCGGCGGCGCGCGGCGGCGGCGCTCCTTCTTCTCGACCGAGGCCACGGAGAAGCGCGCGGACCTGAGGTCGGCGGTGATGGCGTCGGCCTCGTCCCTCGTCGAGACCACCTTCTCGGTGGGCTTCACCACGCGGTCGCGCGACGGGGTCACGACCTTCTTGCCGCCCGACTCGACGAGCGAGGCCGTGAACGACGGCTTCGCCTTGCCGAGCAGGTCCACCGTGACGGGCCAGTACTCCTGCGGGGTGAAGGCGAGGATCTCGTCTTCGCGGTCGACGATGAGTCGCAGCGCCGCCGACTGCACGCGCCCCGCGGAGAGGTAGTGGCCGTTCACGCGGCGCGCGAGGCGCTTCCAGAGCACGGGCGAGAGCTCGTAGCCGATGAGCCGGTCGAGGATGCGCCGCGCCTGCTGGGCCTTGAAGCGCTCCTCGTCGACCTGGCGCGGGTGCTCGATGCCCTGCTGCACGCCCTTCTTCGTGATCTCGTGAAACTCCACGCGCTGCATGGGCTTCTTGAGATTTCGGAGCTCGTGGGCGATGTGCCACGCGATCGCCTCGCCCTCTCGGTCGGGGTCGGTCGCGATGAAGATCGTCTCGGCCTCCTTGCCCGCCTTGCGCATCTCGGTGACGAGGGACTTGTGATCCTCGAGCACCTCGTAGTGGGGCTCGTAGCCGTGCTCGACGTCGACCTGCAGGCCCGACTTCGGCAGGTCGCGGATGTGTCCCTTGCTCGCCATGACCGTGTGGTTCTTCCCCAGGTACTTCTGGATGGTCTTGGCCTTGGCGGGCGATTCCACGATGACGAGAGCCTTGCTCATGCGGCGTTCCTCAAGGGGGGGCGTTGTCGGGGAGCGGTACGGTGTGTCGCGGCGACCGCGGCGTCAACCACGGATGTATTTCCCTCCGCCGCGGTCGGTGGCGAGCCCCGCGAGCACCAGCGTCAGCAACGACCTCTGGACGTTCGCGGCCGGCAGCCCCGTGAGCCGGGTGAGCTCGTCGACATGCCGGGCGACGACGGACAGGGAGTCGTACACGAGCCGTCCCTCCGCGTCCAGCGAGGCCGCGGGGTCGTCTCGGGCCCCCTCGATCACGGGGAGCTCCTGCGCTTCGCTCACGCGTGCGCGGGCCGCGCGCGAGCGCGTGGGGGCGCCCTTCGCGCGCTCGCGCGCCCACTCGACGAGCGGCCCCTCGCGCGCCGCGAGCGCCGCGAGCACGTCGTCGGCGCCCGCCCCCGGCAGCGCGCCCGACCGGAGGAGCTGCACG
>JBDHVF010000420.1:0-7051 GCA_039809605.1 Polyangiales bacterium
CGTCCGCGACGCCTCGGCCGTCGTAGAGACGCCCGACGCGATGCCCGTCGAGCGCCCCCCCCACGGCCGAACGTTCGCCCATCACCGCGCCCGCCGTCGAAGCCGTGCGCCCGCGGCGCGCGGCGGCGCAGCGCCGGCAGCCTGCATCACGGCTCCGCATGCGCATCTACCGGGAGATCCCTTGAGATGAACCGACGACGGCGCTCTGCCCTCGTGCTCGCGCAGCTCATGGTCACCTCGCTCGCGGCCGCGCAGCAGCGCCCCTCGCGGCACCTCGGCGACGAGGCGCGGCGGCGCTTCCGCCACGCGGTGGAGCTCACCGACGAGGGCACCTACCCCGCGGCGATGACGGAGTTTCTCAGGGTGTACGAGCTCACGCGCAACCCCGCGCTGCTCTTCAACGTGGCGGCCACCGACGAGGCCATGGGCGACTTCGCCGAGGCCCTCGACGCGCTCGAGCGCTTCGAAGCCACGGCGCCCGCGGCGCTGCTCACCGAGCGCCGCGCCGAGCTCGAGGCGCACCGGGGACGTCTCCGCGCGCGCACGGGCGTGCTGACGGTGGCCGTCGCCCACGAGGGGCTCGCGGTGACCGTCGACGGCCTCGAGCGCCCCCTCGACGCGCTGCGCGCGGGGCTCAGGGTGAACGCGGGCCCGCGGCGCGTGGCGATGTCGGCGCCGGGCTTTCACCCCCGCGAGCGCGTGGTGCAGGTGGCGAGCGAGGCGCGCGTGACCCTCGACGAGCCGCTCGTGCCCACGCGGTCGTGGGTGCGCGTGCGCTGCGACGTCGACGGCGCCGAGGTGCGCGTCGACGACGTGGCCGTGGCCGTGACGCCCGTGTCCTCGGCGATCGAGGTGACCGAGGGGCGGCACCGCGTCGAGCTGCGCCGCGCGGGCTACCGGCGCTACGCGACCGAGGTCGACGCGCGGGGCCCCGGGGCGAGCGTCGACGCCGAGCTCCCGTGGGACGCGCCCGTGCCCACGACCGTCGGCGCGCGCCTGGTGGTGCGCGCGAGCGAGCCCGGCGCGCTCGCGACGCTCGACGGGCGGCCCATCCCGCTCGACGGGAGCGTGACGGTGCCCCCCGGCCCGCACGCGCTCGCCGTCTCGCGCGAGCACTTCGCGCCCCTGTCGCGCGCCGTGGCGCTGCGCGCGGGCGAGACGCTCCGCGTCGACGCGCGGCTCGTGCCCACGGCGGCGTACCGCGACGAGCGGCTCGCGAGCGCCCGCCGCGCGCGGTCGATCGGGCTGGCGACGACGATCGCCGGCCTCGCGGTCACGGCCGCGGGCGTGACCACGGCGCTCGTCGCGTGGTCGCAGCGCAACGACACCGTCGCGGAGATGGACGACATCGCCGACCGGTACACCCCCCGCGCCGCGGGCGCGTGCCAGGGCGGCTCGTGCGCGGGCGTCCTCGACGCGTACCGCCGCGACGAGTCGCTGCTCGCCACGCAGGAGCTCGCCATCGGCCTCGGCGCGGCCTTCGCGGGCGCGGGCCTGGCGACGGCCGCGGTGGGCGCGTGGCTGCTCGCGACGGCCCCGTCGAGCGCGCGCTTCTCGCTCGGCGCCACCGCCCGATCGATTCACCTCGGATGGAGCTTCTGACCGATGCGCCGCCTCCTCGCCGCCGCGCTGCTGCTCGCCTCGTGCCCCGCGCCCAAGCGCCTGCTCAACGAGCCCTGCACCTTCAACGACGAGTGCGCCGGCACGCAGGTCTGCGTGCAGGGGAGCTGCCGCGCGCAGTGCCGCGCGGACCGCGACTGCCTCGCCGGGTACGTGTGCGCGCGCAGCGACCAGCCGCTGTGGTCGGTGTGCCTGCCGGCGGGGTCTCCGCGGCTGTGCGCGTTTCCGTCGGACTGCCCCGAGACGTCGACGTGCGTCAGGAGCCAGTGCCGCGAGCCCTGCCAGAGCGACGACCACTGCGTGCGCACCGTGGGCGGCCGCTGCGGGCGCACCGCGCCGGGGATCTGCGACCTCCCGCTCAGGCTGTCGCTCCCCGCGCCGATGGACGACAGCGGTGCCGACGCGAGCGCCGCAGACGCCGCGCTCGACGCGCCCTCGGTGGATGCGCCCTCGATGGACGCGCCCTCGATGGACGCGCCCTCGATGGACGCGCCCTCGATGGACGCGCCCTCGATGGACGCGCCCTCGCCCGACATGCCTCCTCCCGACGTGTCTCCGCCCGACGTGTCTCCTCCCGACGTGCCTGCGACGACGTGCGACGGCGGTCCCTGCGACCGGATCGAGAAGCTCTTCGTCGCCGACGGGCTGGTGCTCGGCCGCCGCCTCGACGGGCACTGGGTCGGCTGGCAGGGGCCCCTCCGCGGGACGAGCTTTCCCTGGGCGACCGCGCAGCGCAGCGCGACGATGATCCCCGAGCTCGAAGGCGCGGAGCTCGTCGACGCCGCGCCCGGCGACGCGACGCTCGGCGCGGGCTTCGGCGACGTCATGAGCGGCCTGCGCCTGCACGCGCTCGGCGTCAACGGCGAGGGGCGCCTCGGCATCGGCGACGTCACCGGCCCGACCCGCGCGTTCTCGCCGCTGTTGCGCGGCGTGGCGATGGACCCCATCAACGACGGCCGCTCGCTCTCGATCGGTGCGGTGAACGGCTGCGTGATCGCCGGCAGCGACCGGCGGGTCACGTGCTGGGGCGACCGCGCCTCGCGCGTACCCAACGAGAGCGCCACCGACGGCTTCTCGACGTTCGCGGGGATGAACAGCGTCGAGGTCGAGACCGCGCCGGGCTCGAGGGCCGCCATGACCGACGTGCTCCAGGTCGCGGTCGGGGAGCGCTTCGCGTGCGCGCTGCTCGAGGGCACCCACCGCGTCGCGTGCTGGGGCAGCAACGCCTCGACCGCGGGCGGCTCGGTGGGCGACGGCGCGCTCGGCGCGGGCGAGGCGGGCAGCGTCGCGCGCTCCTTCGCGCGCGTGGTGCCCATCGGCGAAGACGTGCGGGCGCTCCAGGTGTCGGGGCGCACCGCGTGTGCGATGACCGCGTCGGGGAGGCTCCTCTGCTGGGGCAGCGACCGCGACTACCTCGTCGGCGACGGCGTCGCGGGCGACCGTTCGACGCCCGTCGACCTGGGGCTCCAGGTGCTCGCGTTCGCCATGGGGAGCGACTTCGCGTGCGCGCGGCCCATGACGGGCGCGCTGCGCTGCTGGGGCCGCGGGGCGGGCTTTCGGCTCGCGGGCACGAGCGAGATGGACCAGATGCAGCCGACGCCCGCCGTCGACGCCGCGGGCGCGCCGCTCGTGGTGGAGTCGGTGTCCGCGGGCCGCGGCGTCGCGTGCGGGCGCGGGGCCGACGGGGCCGTGCGCTGCTGGGGCGCGCTCCCGACGGGCGCGACGCGGCCCGTGGTGATGCCGATGTGAGCGTCAGCCCCGCGGGCGCGCGACGCCGTACTCCGCGAGGCGCGTGACGAGCGTGCGGCGCGACATGCGCAGGAGCGCCGCCGCGCGCGTCTGGTTGCCGCCGCAGCGCTCGAGCGCGTCGAGGATGCGCTCGCGCTCCACGGCCGCGAGCTGAGACTTGAGCGCGCCGTCGGGCGGCGATGGGGGCGCGGTGGCGCGCCCGGTGAGCGCGACGTCGTCGGCCGTGATCACCCCGTCGGCGCAGAGGAGGGCGGCGCGCTCCATCACGTTGCGCAGCTCTCGGAGGTTGCCGGGCCACGGGTGCGCCTCGAGGGCCGCGATGGCCTCGGCCGAGAGGGCGGGCTCGGGCGAGACCTCGGAGCGCCGGCACGCCTCGGAGAGAAAGAGCCGCGCGAGGGCGGCGACCTCGCCCACGCGCTCGCGCAGCGCGGGGATCGTGAGCGCGATGCCGTTCAGCCGGAAGTAGAGGTCCTGTCGGAAGCGCCCCGCGGCCACCTCGGCCTCGAGGTCGCGGTGCGTCGCGGAGACGAAGCGCACGTCGAGCTCGATCGGGTGCAGCGCGCCCACGCGCGTGACGCGCCGGTCCTCGATCACGCGCAGGAGCTTCACCTGCACCGGCGCCGGCAGCTCGCCCACCTCGTCGAGAAAGACCGTGCCGCCCTGCGCGGTCTCGAGCAGCCCGGGCTTGCCCTGGAGCGCGCCCGTGAACGCGCCCCTCTCGTGGCCGAAGAGCTCGCTCTCGAGCAGCGTCTCGGAGAGAGAGGCACAGTGGAGCCGCACGAAGGGCCCCGCCGCGCGGCGCGAGCGGCGGTGGATCATCTCGGCGAAGACCTCCTTGCCGACGCCCGTCTCGCCGAGCAGGAGCACGCTGATCATGCCCGGCGCGACGCGCTCGACGACCCTCTCGAGCCGGAGCATCGCCGCGTCGTCGAGCACCACGGCCTCGCGCATCCCGTCGGCTGCGCCCGCCGCGCCGCGCGGCGTGGGCTGCGCGCGCCGCGAGCGCTGTTGGAGCACGAGCGTCGTCGCGCCCACCTCGATCACGTCGCCGACGCGCAGCGCCACCGACTCGCCCGGCGCGAGGCTCCGGTCGCGCACGCGCGTGCCGTTGCTGCTGCCCGCGTCGGTGAGCGTGAGCTCGTCGCCGACGGTGAGCGTGGCGTGCAGCCGCGAGACCTGCGGGTCGGCCACCGACACCGTGGCCTCGCCCGCGCGCCCGAGGGTGACGGCGCCGCGCGCGGGCAGGTCGTGGGTGACGACGCGGCCGTCGAAGAGCTCGACGAGGCGCAACGGCCCCGCGGGAGGAGCCGCGCGAGGCGCGTCGGGGTCGCGGGGCGCCGTACGGTCGTTGCGCGTCATGGGCCCCGCAGTATATCCGCGCGGCCCGCCGATCGTTGCCGTTGACGCGCGGCCCGCCGATCGTCTACTCGCACCGCCATGGCGACCGCGAAGGCGAAGGGGGCGAAGGGCACGGCGCCCGCCGCAGTGATCTTTCCGCTCGGCGACCCCGACGGGGCCGTGCGGTGGACGCCCGCGATGCTCAAGAAGGTCTTTCCCCGCCGCGAGCTCGCGCCGAAGCCGCCGAAGCTCGAGGCGCCCGCGAGCGTCGTCGCCGACCTGCGCGCCAACGCCGACGCGTGGTGGGGGCGCTTCGAAGCGGGCGCGAAGCTCCCCGGCGCCGACGCCGCGCTGCACGCGGGTTTGCGTGAGGCGCGCGCGTGGCTCGCGGCGAAGCCCGCGCAGACGAAGCCCCCCGTCGAGCTCGCCGCGCTCGCGTACCAGCTCGCCGTACCCGGGGAGCAGTTCCGCGCCGAGAGCCTCGCCGCGCGGCTGGTCGACCTGTGGGTGGGCTCCTTCGGGCTGGTGTTCGCGCTCGAGGCGCTCGCCGCGGCGTTCGCGATCACCCACGCGTGGGGCGAGCCCGCGGACGTCGTCCGGTCGCCCGCGGCGAAGCCCCGCAGGGGCTACGGCGACGGCCCCACGATCGCCACGAGCGCCAACGCCATCGCGCTCATTCGCGGGAGCCACAACGGGCTGGGACACCTCCGCGTCGAGGACATCCCCGAGGCGCTCGCGGGCGGGCGCGAGCCGTCGATCCATTTCGTCAACGACGAGTGCCGCGCGTGGCTGCGGCTGCGCGAGCACCTCGCCTCGGCGCCCGAGCACGACTGGAGCGCCGCAGCGTCCGCGGCCGAGGGGCTCCTCGGGCACCCCGACGTGCTCGTGCGGCACCTCGTGGCGTTCTCGTTCCCCGAGCGTCCGGCGTGGGCCGAGGCGCTCGTCGCGGGGCCGCAGAACAGCGTGTTCTCGGTGCTCGGCGCGTGCGTGCGCGACCCGTCGAAGCTCCCCTACGTGACGCTCGAGTACTTCTTCACCGAGTTCGAGCGCACGGCCGCCTCGCTGCTCGCCGCGTCGGGCCCGCGCGCGGTGCCGCACCTCGTGGGCCTCGCGAAGCGCCTCCGCGCGGCGGCGCAGGTGCGCTACGTGCTCGGGCTCGTCGCGCAGGTCGACACCGACGAGGCCGTCGACGCCCTGCTCGCGCTCGACGGCGCCGCGAAGGCCGCCGCGGCCGTCGAGGCGATGCGCGCGAACTTCCCCGAGCGCGCCGCGGCGCGGAAGAAGAAGCGCTGACGGGCGGCGCGGGTCACGCCCGCGTGACGACGACGAGCACGGCGCCCGCGACGAGCAGCAGCGCGACCACCACCGCCACGACGATGGGCGCCTTCGACGCAGGCGCGGGCGGCGCGACGACGGGCTGCGGCGGCGCAGACGGCGCGATCGGCGCGCCGTAGTGCATGCCCATGGGGGCCTGCTGGGTCTGCGCGATCATCGCGGGGCCCTGCGTGTCGATCGCCATGGTGCGCTCGCTCACCGGCGGCGCTTGCATGGCGCCGAAGGGAGCCCCCGCGCCCGGCGCCTGCGGCGTGAACGCTTCGATCGCCGCGGGGCGGCGCACCGGGCGGAGCGTCTCCATCGTGTCGAACACGGGCGCCGAGGGCTGTGCGACGCGCGTGCGGCTGCCCGGCTCGGGCGCGTCGTCGAGGTCGTCGACGGGGGCCGACGAGGGGCGCGCGCCCGCGGTGTCGAGCACCACGACGCTGTCCTTCCAGTCGTCGTCGGCGGGTGACGTGGCGGGCGCGACGGGCGACACCACGGGCGCCGAGGGGGCGCCGGGAGCGCCGAGCGAGTCGAGGTCGAGCGCCATCGTCGACTCGCCCTTCACGGCCGAGAGGTACGCGGCCATCGCGGGCGCGATCGCGGCCTGCGAGGGGTGCGGGCCCGACGTGGCGCGGGTCTCGTCCTCCCAGTCGTCGTCCTCGGTCGCGGTGACACCGGCGCCGGCCACGGGCGCGGGCGCGGGCGGAGCGTACGAGGGCGACTCCCAGCTCGCGGCGTGCGCGCCCGCGTCCCACGCCGACGCGATCGACGCGGGCGGAGGCCCCGGAGGCAGCGGCGCGGGAGGGTCCCACGCCGACGCGAGCGCGGCCTTCACCTGCGACTGCCCCGTGGGCTTGAGCGTCGCCCACGCGTCCGAGGGCGACGCCCCCCACGCGGGCGGGGCGACGGGCGGCGGCGCGGGAGGGGCAGCGGGAGGCGGCTGCGGGCTCACGAAGGGCAGCGCCCCCGAGAAGGCCGCGGGCGGCGGAGGCACGGGCGGGAGCCCCCCCGAGAACGCCGCGAC
>JBDHVF010000421.1:0-7042 GCA_039809605.1 Polyangiales bacterium
CCACCTGCGGAGACCGCTGCGCGCCCTGCCCCGCCCCCGCCGGCGCCACGGCCACCTGCGACGGCCGCGCCTGCGGCCTCGTGTGCGCCGCGGGCTTTCACCCCTGCGACGGCGTGTGCGTGAGCAACACGGCCCTCGCCACGTGCGGCGCGAGGTGCGCCCCCTGCCCCGCGCCGCCGAGCGCCACGGCCACGTGCGTGTCGGGCGCGTGCGGCTTCACGTGCGCCGCGGGCATGGCCGACTGCGACCGCGACCCCGAGACCGGCTGCGAGACCGACACGCGCACCACGCCGGGCCACTGCGGCGCGTGCGGGCGCGCGTGCGCCGTGCCCGCCGGCGCGCGCGCCACCTGCGTGTCGAGCGTGTGCGGCTTCGTGTGCGAGGCGGGCATGGGCGACTGCGACCGCAACCCCTCGACGGGCTGCGAGACCGACACGCGCTTCAACCCCTCGCACTGCGGCGCATGCGGGCGCGCGTGCGCCACGGGGGAGGTCTGCGGCGGAGGCGCCTGCCGCGTGCCGCGCGTCGGGTGGTCGAAGCGCTTCGGCGCCGAGGGCGACGACGAGGCGCTCGCCATCGCCTCCGACGCCGCGGGCAACACCTTCGTCGCGGGGCGCTTCCGCTCGAACGCGCGCTTCGGCGCGACGCTCTTGCGCAGCGAGGGGGGCGCCGACGCCTTCGTGGCGAGCCTCACGCCCGACGGCACCGTGCGCTGGGCGCAGCGCTTCGGCGCCGACGGCAACGACGTCGCGTACGCCGTGGGCCTCGACCCCGAGGGCAACCTCTACGTCGCCGGGAGCTTCACCGGCACCGCCGACTTCGGCGGCGGCCCCGAGCCCTCCGCGGGCGACAGCGACGCGTTCGTGCTCGCGCTCACGGGCGCGGGCGCGTTCCGGTGGGTGCGCACCTTCGGGGCCGCGGGCGCCGACGTGGCGCAGGCCATGGCCGTCGACGCGTCGGGCGTGCACGTGGCCGGGAGCTTCCGCGGCGCGGTCGACTTCGGCGGCGGCGTGGTGACCGCCTCGGGGCCCGTCGAGGCCTGGGTCACCTCGCTCGACTTCGAAGGCGTGCACCGCTGGACGCGCCGCTTCGGCCCCACGCCCCCGCGCGCCGGCAGCGCGTCGGCCTACGGCATCGCCGCGGGCGGCGACGGGAGCCTCGCCGTGGTGGGCTTCTTTCAGGGCGCCGTGGACTTCGGCGCCGACCTGCAGGTGAGCGCGGGCAACTACGACATGTTCGTGGTGAGCCTCGCGGCCTCGGGCGCGCAGCGCTGGTCGCGGCGCTTCGGCGCGGCGAGCGTCGACTGGGCGCAGGCCGCGGCCGTCGACCCGTCGGGCAACGTCTACGTCACGGGCTACTACCAGGGCGTCGTCGACTTCGGCGGGGGCCCGCTCACGGCCGTGTCGGGCACCGACGCCTTCCTCGCGAGCTTCACGCCCGCGGGCGCGCACCGCTGGTCGCGGCGCTTCGGCGGGGGCACCGGGTACTTCGGCAACGGCACCGGCTACGCGCTCGCGCTCGACCCCGCGAGCAACGTCGTGCTCGCGGGAACCTTCGGCGGCAACGTCGACTTCGGCTCGGGCCTGCGCACGAGCGCGGGCGCCTCCGACGCGGTGCTCGCGAGCTACACGTCGACGGGCGCGCCGCGCTGGTCACGGCGCTTCGGCGCCACGGGCGACGACGAGCTGCGCGGCGTGTCGGTCGACGCCGCGGGCAACGTGTACGCCGTCGGGTCGTTCGAGGGGTCGGTCGACTACGGCCTCGGCGCCCTCACGAGCGAGGGCCTCAGCGACGCCGTCGCGATCCAGTACCTTCAGTAGCGACGAGGGGGAGGCGATCGGGGGGCGGCGCCGGGCGCGCCACCCCCGAGGGTCACGTCACGGCGCGAGGCACGCGCCGCCGATGCAGACCTGCGCGCCGCTGCAGCACGACGAGCAGCCGCAGAGCGTGGCGCCCGCGGGGCACAGCGGGACGCAGCGGCCGCTCGAGCACGTGAGCCCGCAGCCGCATCCGCCGGGGCATCCCATCGAGACGCAGCGGCCCGCCACGCACGACGAGCCCGTCGCGCACGGGCCGTTGCACACGCCGCCGCAGCCGTCGGGCGTGCCGCACGCGACGCCCGGCGGGCAGCTCGGCACGCACACGCAGCGGCCGCTCCTGCACGTCTGGCTCGTGCCGGGGCACGGGCCGTTGCACACGCCGCCGCAGCCGTCGGGCGTGCCGCACGCGACGCCCGGCGGGCACACGGGGCTGCACACGCAGCGGCCGCTCTGGCACGTGAGCCCCGAGGGGCACGCGCCGTTGCAGAGCCCGCCGCAGCCGTTGAGCGTGCCGCAGGGCGCGTCGGGCGGGCAGGTCGGCGTGCACGTGCAGCGGCCGCCCGTGCAGCGCTCGCCCGCGGGGCAGGCGCCGTTGCACACGCCGCCGCAGCCGTCGGGCGTGCCGCACGCGACGCCCGCGGGGCAGCTCGGGGCGCAGCAGCGTCCCTCGGTGCAGGTCTGGCCCGAGGGGCACGCGCCGTTGCAGAGCCCGCCGCAGCCGTCGGGCTGGCCGCAGGCCGACGCGGCGCAGCAGTTGGGGCGGCACGCGGCGCAGCGGCCGCCCTCGCAGTGCGTGCCCGCAGGGCAGCGGCCGCAGTCGCACGAGCCGACGCAGTGACCCTCGCGGCACGTCTCGCCGGCCGCGCAGGTCACGCCCGCGCAGGGGTCGACGGCGCAGCGGCCGTCGTGGCAGGTCTGGCCGCGCGGGCACACCACGCCGGCGCAGGTGTCGGGGTTGCGGCAGCCCGCGGTGCACACCTCGCCGTCGGCGCAGGGCGACGAGCACGGCACGATGGGCACGCAGGTCTCCGAGTCGGGGTCGCACACGTTGCCCTCGGGGCAGTGCACGTTCTGACAGGGCACGTGGAAGCACCCGGGCACGCACGCGCCGTCGCGGCACGTCTGCCCCGACGGGCACTGCATGCACTCGCAGGGGTCGTGGCGGCGCACGCACCGGGTCGCGCAGGTCTGGCCCTCGGGGCACACGACGCGCCCCGCGGTGCAGGTGCCTCCGCAGCCGTCGGGGGCGGCGCACGCGACGCCCTCGGGGCAGTTCGGGCGGCAGGCCTCGCAGCGCCCGCCGACGCAGGTCGCGCCCGCCGCGCACGAGGCGCAGCCGCAGGAGTTGATGCAGCGGCCGTTGTCACAGACCTCGCCCGCGGCGCACGACACGCCCGCGCAGGGGTTGGCCGAGCACACGCCGTTCAGGCACGACTGGCCCTCGGGGCAGCGCACGCCCGCGCAGCGGTCGGGCGGGTCGCACGCGATGTGCGGCGCGTAGCCGTCGGGGCACTCGGCGTCGAACCCGCGGCGCGCCACGCAGCGGTTGCTCGTGGGGTCACAGAAGTTGCCCGCCGGGCAGGTGACGCCGTGGCAGGGGACTTCGAAACAGCCCGGCACGCAGCGGCCCTCCATGCAGGTCTGCCCCGCGGGGCAGTGCACCTGCGAGCAGGGGTCTTCGATGCGGACGCAGAGCGCGCGGCAGGTGGTGCCCGGCGCGCACACGCTCGTGTCGGCGCAGGGGTCGTCGACGCACGCGCCCGCGACGCACACCTGCCCGTGGTGACAGTCGACGTTCGTCGTGCACGCCCTCGAAGGCGGCGCGTCTTCGTGGTGGCCGTGATCCTCGGGAGGCCCGGCGTCGGGGTGCTGCACGTCGACGGGCGGCGTGGGGACATCGATCGGAGGCGCGTCGTCGTCGTGGTGCCCGCGGTCCTCCGGCGGTCCCGCGTCAGGGCGCGGCGTGTCGGCCGCCGCGTCCGGCCCCGCATCCGGGGGCGGTGGAAGTGGAGGGAGACACCCCACCAGCGCCAGCGCGGCGCCGAGGAACACGAGTGAAATGGGTTTCATGGCTTCAGCTCCGCGCGACAGACGTGCCGCAATCCTAGGCAGGTCTTGCGCGGGCCGGAACATCGAATTCCATCAATCCGGGTAATACCGACACGAATTGGGAAAGGCCCTCCCATTGGACACGGAGGGTGCTTGGGGCTATGCGCCGCGCGCCGCGGCCACGCCGTGCAGGATCAGGTCGATGAGCGCCACGGCGGCCTCGTCGGGTGGGCCGAGGTCCTCGCCCGAGAGGGCGTGGAAGGCCAGGGCCTCGACGGCGCCGACCACGGCGTTGGCGGTCACCCTCGCGTCGAGCGGGCGCAGGAGCCCGTGCTCCCTCGCGGCGAGCGTGAGCGCCACGCCGCGGTCGCGCAGCTCGCGGGCGAGCAGGGCCACGGGCTTGCGGGCGCCGACGGCGGGGGCGCGCGCCTCCTGGAGGTAGAGCAGCGCCACGCCCTGGTGCTCCGCGAGCGCGGCGGCGAGCGCGAACGCGAGGGCCTGGTAGGCGGCCGAGAGGGCGGCGGGCTCCTCGGCCTCGCGCAGCGCGCGCTCGCACCGTTCGAAGGCCTCGCGCAGCGTCGCCGACACGGGCGCGAGCAGCGCCTCGACCACGTCGGCCTTGTCGCGAAAGTACGTGTAGAACGTGCCCTTCGCGAGCCCCGCGCGAGAGGCGATGTCGTCGATGGTCACCGCCTCGATGCCCCGGTCGAGAAAGAGCCGCAGGGCCGCCGTGGCGAGCGCCGTCGTGCGCGCGCGGCGGGTCGCGTCGCGCACGCCCCCTTCGGGCCCCGGCCGCTCGGGCGGCAGCGAGCGCGGCTCGACGTGTACCTTGCGCCTCGTACCCGGTGGTCTCGGCATCTACGTCCCGGTGAGCAGTACCACGGCGCCGCCCTCGATGGGCACCACCGCGGGGCGGAGCGCGAGGCCCCTCGCGAGCCCCGCGGCGCTCCGTGCGCCGCCCGCGCGCGACGCGCCGAACAGAAAGCCCGCGACGCCGCCGCCGACCATGCCGAGCTCCACCGCGGCGGCGAAGGGCGCGCGGTCCTCGCGCAAGAGGAGCACGCCGATGCCCGCGCCCACGAGCCCTCCCGCGAGCACGCCGAGGTCCATCCATCGCACCTGCGCGTGCGTGGGGCGGAGCGCGACCGACGCGGCCACGGCCCCCGCCACGCCGATGGCCTCGCCCGCGAGCGCGAAGCTTCCGTAGTGCTCCTCGTCGCCGACGGCGTAGCCGGTCATGAACCCGAGCAGCGCGCCCCAGAGCCCGCCCGAGAGCGCAAACGCGCCCGCGGCGGGCGAAGGGTCCGCGAGGAGCGCGAGCCCGAGGCCCGCGCCGAGCCCCACGGTCGCGCCCGCCCACGCCGAGGTCGCCATCGTGGCGACGCCCCACTCGCCCGTGCGCCAGCCCTGCACGCCCAGCGCGGCGCCGCCGAGCAGGCCCAGCGTGAGGCCCGCGCCCATCGCCGTCGGAACGCCCCGTCGGATCGAGCGCGGGTTGTCAGCCAGGTACGCCGCGACCACGCCCGCGCCCGCGCCGACGAGCGGGATCCACACGACGGCCTTGAGCTCGGTGATCTCGAGCTGCGCGTCGAGCCACGCGCCCGTCGCGAGCCCGTAGCCCACCGTGGTCGCGTAGAGGGTCGCGGCCTCGAGCCCCGCGCGCTCGTCAACGCGCGCGGGCGGCGGAGGCGCGGGCGGCGGCGGCGGCAGCGCGGGCGCGGCGCGTCGCTCCATCGCGTCGGCGAGCCTGCGCAGCACGGCGAGCGCGTGCGTCGACGCGGGGTCGATCTGGCGGCGCGAGAGCTCGGCGTCGAGCAGCGCGCGCGCGTCCACGAAGCGCCCCTCGGCCAGCAGCGACGAGGCCTCGTCGCACGCCTGACGCTCGCTGCGCTCGGGGGGCGTTTGCGCCGCCGCGCTCCACGCGCCGAGGCAGAGCGCGAGGCAGAGCGCCAGGCGGGTCATTCCATGCGCGAGCCCGGGAAGCGGGCGCCCAGGGCGTCTTCGAGGGCCGCGAGCGCGCGCTCGCGCGTGGGGAAGCGGATCGCCTGCAGCGCCACGGCCGCCACGAAGAACGGCAGCGCGCGCGCGAGCCCGAGGCCGAGGAAGCCCAGCACCAGCCCGACGTTCGCGACGGCCTCGGCGAGCGCCATCTCGAGGATGAAGCGCGTCATGTACGTGCGCAGCGCGACGCCCTCGGCCCGCGCCGGGTCGCGGATCGTCTGCGCGGTCACCGCCGTCGCCGCGTCGCGAAACCCGTGGCGACCCTCGTCGGGGTACCGCTGCTCCTCGCCCACGAGCTTCGCGGCCTGCGCGCGCACGGCGTTGCGCTGGAGCACCCGCGGGAGCACGAAGCTCATCGCGCCCACGGCGAGCGCCGTGACCGTGAGCGCCATGACCACCGCGGGCTCGGGCCCCGGCGACAGGGCGTCGACCTTGCGCGTCACCACGAGGATCACCGGGTAGATCAGCACCGACGCGAGGAGCGCGCCCCACAGGATGCGCATCGTCGAGAGCTGCGGGGGCTGCGTCGTCACGGGCGTCGCTCCTTCAGCGCGCGGCCGAAGCGGGTCCCGTCGGCGGCGCGGGCGGGACCACCGGGGTCACGGCGGTCCAGGGCTCGCCGAGCCAGGTCCAGCGGCCGGCGAGGTAGGCCATGGGCTCGATCACCACGCGCGCGCCGTCGGCGCCCGCGACCTCGACGTGGTGAAAGCGCACCGCGGGGCGCAGGCGCGCGCGCACCGACGCGATGGCGGGGTCGAAGCCCCGCGGCTGCCCGTCGGCGAGCTCGCGGCCGAGCGCCGACGTGACCGTCACCGTGACGGGCCCGCGCAGCGCGGCGAGGCGGCCCTCGAGCGCGCGGGCCTTCGCGGCGAGGCCCGGCACCACGCGGTCGCGGAGCTGGCGCGAGCCTTCGAAGTCCACCGCGAGTTCGAAGCGCGTGTTGTCGGCCACGAGCTCGCGCTCGAGGCGCTCGAGCTCCTCTCGGTCGCGCGCCGCCGACTCGCGGGCGAGCTCCGACACGAAGCCGCGCAGGCCCTCCTCGGTCGGCGGGTACGCCGACATGCCGCGGATCGCGTTCATGATCTCGCGCTGCTCCTCGGCCTCGTGCTCCTCGGCGCTCGGCAGGGCCGCGGGCGCGGCGGCGGCGCGCGGCGGCGCGGGTCGCGCGGCGC
>JBDHVF010000422.1:0-7031 GCA_039809605.1 Polyangiales bacterium
GTCGCCCACCATCGATTTCATCGACTGGATCCTGCGGCACACGACGCCCGCGACGCGCTCCTCGATGGTGCCGTCGGCGTAGGCCCAGTAGACCTGCGCGAAGCGCCCGTCGCGGTGGCACCGGCCCTCGATCTGCGCCATCTGGATCGCCGACCACCGCAGGTCGTGGATCACCTCGGAGCGCGGCGCGTCGCCGTGCTCGCCCTGGTGCAGCGAGATGCCCTCCTCCACGGTGAAGAGCGCCACCCTCGCCTCGCCGCGCTGAAAGCGCATGCGCTCGGCCTCGCGCTCGGCGGCGCCCATGCGCCCGTGCAGCGCCGCGCAGGCCACGCCGTCGCGCGCGAGGTCCGCGGCGAGCGCCTCGACGGTCTCGACGAAGGCCACCGAGACCGCCACCTGATGGCCGTTCTCCAGGAGCTCGCGCACGAGGTCCGCGGTGCTCGCCACGCGGATGAGCGACGCCTTCTGGCGCAGGCGCAGGGCCGCGGTGAGGGCCGTGCGCGGGTCCCTGCCCGAGGGCGCGAGGTCCATCGCGGCGCGGAACTCCGTCCACGCCTGCGCGTAGCGCTCGCGCGCGTCGGCGTCGAGGCCGAGCGGCGTGAGGATGCGGTTGATCTCGGGCCAGCCCGCGATGTCCTCGGGTCGCCGCCGCAGGCCCGCGGGCGCGCGGCCGTCGAAGAGCATCGCGCGCACGCGCTCGCAGTCCCTCGGGTCGCCGCGCCAGTCCCAGCGGCCGTAGGCGCCGCGCGTGACGCCGAGGCCCTGGTCGGCGCACCACTGTTCGAAGTCCTTGAGGTCGCTCGCGCGGCTGCCGGTGACGCTCGCGAGCAGGGGCGCGAGGTACGAGAGCTCGAGGGGGTTCTGCCCCGCGGTGGCCGACAGCCACAGCGCGAAGCCCGCGCGGGCGTTGACCTTCGCCGCGAGCTTCGAGCGCGCCGCCGAGGGGTTCTTGCACCGGTGGCTCTCGTCCCAGATCACCACGTCGAACTCGGGGGCGCTGCCCACGCGGGCGAGGCCCTTCTTCGAGCGCACCTTCTTGCGCGCCTCGGGGGTCACTTCGAAGAGCTTGCCCAGGCGGTCGTAGTTGAGGATCACCACGTCGCGCCCCGCGTCGCCCATGGCCTCGACGGTGCGCCTCCAGTGGGGCACCACCGCGAGCGGGCACACGACGAGCACCGTCGCGGCCGAGGGCATCGAGCGCACGGCCTCCCACGCGGAGATGGTCTTGCCGAGGCCCACGTCGTCGGCGAGCAGAAAGCCGCCGCGCCCCGCGGCCGCCGCCGCGAGGATGGCGCGCACGGCCTCGCGCTGGTGGGGCCGCGGGGTGATGTCGGCCGCGGGCTTCGACGGCGCCGGGGGCGGGTCGTCGTTGAGCTCGCGCTCGACGCGGCGCTCCCACGAGTAGGGCTCGGCGCGAAAGGGCGCGAGCGCGGCCGGCAGCGACGCCCCGCGGTAGACGAACACGCCGTGGTCGGCCTGCCAGCGCGCGCCGTTCGCGGTCGCCACCGCGCGCATCGCGAACGGAACGTCGATCACATGGGCTCTCGCCGCCGTCGCGGGCGGCCTCGCTCGGGGGGCCGTCACCGTCACCTTCGCGCGCATCGTCGCCATCGCGCCGCGGGTGATACCAGCGCGGCGGGGCGGCGTGCTACAAAGCCGCGCGAAAGGGGGTGCTCGTCGCGCATGAGAACTCATCGAGGGGGCGGCCGCGGCGCCGTCGCGTGGGCGCTGGGCGCGTGGCTGCTGGCGGCCTCGCCCGACGCCGGGGCGATCGAGCTGTTGCAGGGCCTCGGCGGCCCCGGGGGCTATGGCGAGGGCAACCTGCCGGGCAACGACGACGGCTCGTCGAGCGCGGTCGACGTGCGCGCGGCCTTCCCCTCGGGCATGCGCTTCTTCGGCATGACGTTCACGTCGCTCTACGTGAACAACAACGGCAACGTCTCGTTCGGCGGCCCGGTGGGCGAGTACACGCCGAGGGCGTTCCCGGTCTCGAACCAGCGCATGATCGCGCCGTGGTGGGGCGACGTCGACACGCGCGGCGGGGGCGCGCCCGCGCGCAACGGCGTCTACTGGTCCCTCGCGCCGGGCCGCGTCGTCGTCACCTGGCACAACGTCGGCTACTTCAGCGCGCACGACGACCTCTCGAACGACTTTCAGCTCGTGCTCACGGCCGCGGGGCCGGGCGTCGGCGACTTCGACGTCGAGTTCCGCTACAACCGCTGCGCGTGGACGACCGGCGACGCGAGCGGCGGCTCCGGCGGCTTCGGCGGCACGCCCGCGCAGGCCGGCTTCGACGCGGGCAACCTCCGCGACTACGTCGCCCTGCCGGGCTCGCTCTCCGCGTCGGTGCTCGGGCTCTGCATGACCACCAACGCGGGCGCCGCGGGCCTCTGGCGCTACGCCATCCGCGACGGCAACGTGATGTGCCCCGGCATGGACGGCCCCTGCTCCACGGGCATGCCCGGCGTGTGCGCGCAGGGGCGCGTCACCTGCCGCGGCACGTCGTCGGTGTGCACCCCGCGGGTCACGGCCTCCCCGGAGGTGTGCGACGGCCTCGACAACGACTGCGACGGCCGCGTCGACGACGCGATCGCGCCGAGGGTCTGCTACGAAGGCCCCGCGGCCACGCGGCGCGTGGGCGCGTGCCGCGACGGCGCGCAGGTCTGCGCGGGCGGCGCGTTCGGCGCGTGCGCGGGGCAGGTGCTGCCCGCGGCCGAGCGGTGCAACGGCCTCGACGACGACTGCAACGGCGCGGTCGACGACGTCGCGGGGAGCCGCGCGTGCGGCGTGGGCGCGTGCCGGCGCGTGGTGCCGAACTGCACCGCCGGCGCGATGCCCGAGTGCGTGCCCGGCGCGCCCTCGGTCGAGACGTGCAACGGCCTCGACGACGACTGCGACGGCACGGTCGACGAAGAGGCGTGCGACGCGGGCGTCGAGCCGCCGCCCGAGGCCGGCGCAGACGACGCGGGCGACGCGGGCGCGTGCCACGACTACCGCTGCGACCCGAGCCTGCGGCTCCAGGGCAAGGCGGGGCCCTTCGGAGGGTGCGGCTGCCGCGCGGGCGCTCCGGCGAGTGGCGAGGGCGCGCTCCTGGCGATCCTGGCGCTCGCGGTCGCGCTCCGGCGCCGCCTCGCGCCCCCGCGGCCCCGTCGATCGTAAAGCCCAGCCTTCCAATACGGCGCGGAACATCCATCCGCCGGGCCCCTCCCTCGCGCGCTAGCCTCCCGCCATGTCCACGCGCGCCGCCGTCGCTCGCCTCCATCTCGTGCTGCTCCTCGTCGCCGCCGCGGCGTGCGCGCACGGCGAACCGCGCCCGACGGTGCGGTCGCCGTCGCCGATCGCGTGGGCCTCGTCGATGCGCTTCGCGTCGCTCTCCGACGTGCCGCTCGGGACGTACGTCGCGATCGGCCGCCCCGACCGCCGCTTCACGCTCTCGCTCGACGGAGACCGCCTGCGCCTCGACGAGGTGCGCGGCGGCCGCGCGGCCGAGACCCGCTACCCCACGCTCTCGCCGAGCGGCCGGGGGCTCACGCTGCCGGGGCACCACGGCGTCACCTTCGCGCGCGAGGGCGGAGCGATCCGCATGGACGTGCTCTTCTGCTACGAGCACGTCCCCACGCGCCGGGAGGCCGCGAGGTAGACGCGCCCCTGCCGAAGTCTCCGCCGCGCGCAGGAGGGCCTCGAGCTTTTCTTCGCAAGCGCCTTATTTCATGGGCAATCGTCGTCAGCTATGGCGCCATGGTCACATCGCGGATTCCGACGCCCGCCCTCGCGCAGAAAAGTGGCAGGGCTTCGAGGCCTCGCGATAGCGTCCGCGCGCATGTCCGACCGCATCCTGCTCGCCACCCGCAAGGGCACGCTCATCCTCGACCGCAAGGGCGGGCGCTGGACCCCGCGCCCGATCGCCCACGCCGGCATGTCGGTCAGCTACGCGGCGCGCGATCCGCGCGACGGCACCCTCTGGGCGTGCATGGACCACGCGCACTGGGGCCCGGCGCTCTCCCGCTCGCGCGACGAGGGGGCCACCTGGGAGAGCTCCAGCCGCATCGCGTACCCCGAGGGGGCGCGCTTCGTCGAGCAGCACATGCCCACGCCCGACGCGAGCGCCGCGGCCGAGCGGCCGACCACCTACAAGCCCGCGGCGCTGCTCAAGGTGTGGGTGCTGGCCTTCGGCGGGCGCGACCAGCCGGGGACGATCCACGCCGGCACGCTGCCGGGCGGGCTCTTCACCAGCCGCGACGGCGGCGACACCTGGGAGCTCAACCGCCCGCTGTGGAACCACGAGAGCCGCGGCGGCGACCTGTTCGCGGGCGAGGCGACGAGCCGCAACGAGTGGGGCGGCACCCCGGCCGCCGCCGCGTACGGCGAGTTCGTGCCCGGCATCCACTCGGTCGTGGTCGACCCGCGCGACTCGAACCGCATCTTGATCGCCGTGAGCTGCGCGGGCGTCCTCGAGACGCGCGACGGCGGGAAGAGCTGGGCCGGCCGCAACCGCGGCATGCTCAACGACTACCTGCCCGACCCCGAGGCCGAGTGGGGGCACGACCCGCACTTCGTCACGCTCTGCCCCGGCGAGCCCGACCGCCTCTGGCAGCAGAACCACAGCGGCGTCTTCACCAGCGACGACGGGGCGCGCACGTGGAGGCGCGTCAGCCGCCCCGAGGTCGCGGTTCACTTCGGCTTCCCCATCGCCGCCGACGACCGCGACGGCAGGACCGCGTGGGTCGTGCCCGCCAAGGCCGACGACGAGCGCATGACGGTGGGCGGCGGGCTGTTCGTCGCCCGCACCACCGACGGCGGCGCGAGCTGGCAGACCTTTCGCGAGGGGCTGCCGCAGGAGCACTGCTACGACGTCGTCTACCGCCACGCGCTCGACGCGCGCGGCGACCGCGTCTGCTTCGGCAGCACCACCGGCAACGTCTACGTGTCCGAGGACCGGGGCGAGAGCTGGCGCTGCGTCGGCAACAACCTGCCGCCGGTCCACTCGGTCCGGTTCGCCTGACCGTGGCGCGCGTCACCTTCACCCGGCACCTGCTGCGCTTCTTCCCCGCGCTCGCCGAGGGCGAGGTGCCGGGCGCGACGGTGCGCGAGGTGATCGACGAGCTCGAGCGGCGCCACCCCGGCTTCGCCGCCTACGTCGTCGACGAGACCGGGCGCCTGCGCCGGCACGTGAACGTCTTCGTCGGCGACGAGCCGGTCTACGACCGCGCGCGCCTCAGCGACAAGCTGTCGCCCGGCGACCGCGTCTTCATCCTGCAAGCGCTGTCGGGGGGGTAGCGCCACCCGGCGGGTGTCACCGCGGGCCCGCGGCCTTCGCGGCCAGCGCGGCCTCGAGCTCGCGCACCCGCTCGCGCGCCTCGTCGCCCTCGGGGATGGGCTCGCCGCTGTCGCGCCACTGCGCGGCGGCCTTGAAGCCCTCGAGCTGCGCGTAGCGGCGGAACCAGAGCCCCTCGGGGTTGTGCCGCGTGACGCCGTCGAAGACCGTGGCCATCTGCTGGCTCTGCTCGAGGCCCATCGCCAGCATCACCTGGTTGACGACCATCTTGTGCATCGCGAGGTGGCTGCGGGGCACCCCGGCGATGCGCGCGGCGAGGCGCATCACGGCCTCGTCGAGCTGCCCCGCGGGCACCGACTCGTTGGCGAGGCCCCACGCGGCGGCCGTCGTGCCGTCGAGGGTGTCGCCCGTGAACATCACCTGCCTGGCGCGCGCGGGGCCGAGACGGTAGGTCCACATGGCCGTGGTGGGGCAGCCCCAGACGCGCGTGGGCATGTAGCCGATGCGCGCGTCGTCGGCCATCACGAGCAGGTCGCAGCAGAGGGCGATGTCGCTGCCGCCGGCCACCGCGTAGCCGTGCACCTTCGCGATCGTGGGCTTGGGGCAGCGCCAGAGGCTCATGAGGTCCTCGGTGTGGCGCTTCATGTGGGCGTAGTCGTCCATCGGGTCCCACGGGTGCCGCTCCTGCTGGCAGGGGTGGTGCTCGGAGCCCTGGCCGAAGATGGTGAGGTCGTAGCCGCCGCAGAAGCCCTTGCCGGCGCCCTCCACCACGATGACGTGCACCTCGGGGTTCGCCGCGGCCCACTCGACGGCCGCCCTGATCTCGCGCGGCGTGTCGTCGGTGATCGCGTTGTAGTGCGCCGGGCGGTCGAGCAGCAGCCGCGCCACGCGCGGGTTCGTGGCGTCCTGGCCGATGCGCAGGGTCTTGAAGTCGGGCATGGCGTCTCCTCCGGGTGCAATGGGGGTGAGAGCCTACAACGGCGCCGGGCCGAGGCGCTCCATGCGCGTCGGCCGCCGCGTGCCGTACGATGGCCGCGCCCGAGGGCGCCCATGACGCACGAGCACGACCACGACCACGACCACGACCACGGCCACGACCACGCGGGCGAGCACCGCCACGACCACCTCGCGGAGCTGCGCGAGACGCCGTCGCGCAGGCTCGGCCTCGCGCTCGCGCTCACGGCGGGCTTCATGCTGGTCGAGGTGGCCGGCGGGCTCTTCACGCACAGCCTCGCGCTGCTCTCCGACGCGGTGCACATGCTGACCGACGCCGGGGCGCTCACGCTCGCGCTCATGGCGCAGCGCATCGCGCGCCGCGCGCGCACGTCGCGGCGCACCTACGGCTACCGCCGCGCCGAGACGCTGGCGGCCTTCGTCAACGGCGTCGCGCTGGCCGCGAGCTCGGTGTGGATCATCGGCGAGGCGGTCGGCCGGTGGCTCCACCCGCCCGCGGTGCGGGGCGGCTGGATGATGGCGGTGGCCGGGCTGGGCCTGGGCGTCAACCTCGCGTCGGCGTGGGTGCTCTCGCGCGGCGGCGGGGGTCACAACGCCAACACGCGCGCGGCGCTCGCCCACGTGCTCGCCGACGCCGCGGGCTCGGTGGCCGCGATCGTGGCGGGCGCGGCCGTGACCTTCCTCGGGTGGGGGCGCGCCGACCCTGCCATCTCGGCGCTCATCGCGGTGCTGATCTTCTGGGGCGCGTGGAGGCTCGTGGCCGAGACCGTCGACGTGCTCATGGAGGGCGCGCCCGCGGACG
>JBDHVF010000423.1:0-7014 GCA_039809605.1 Polyangiales bacterium
CGGGCCTCGACATGCTCATGGACTGCCTTCGCCTCGACCTCGCGGGCACCGGCGTGCGCGTCACCAACGTGCGCGCGGGCTTCGTGCGCACGCCGATGGTGGCCTCGTCGACGCACCCCCTGCCGGGGCTCATCGAGCCCGACGAGGCCGCGTCGCGCATCCTCACCGCGCTGCCCGGCGCGCCCGCGGAGGTGGTCTTTCCCCGCTGGCTGGCGGCGCTCGCGCGGGCCGCGGGGGCCCTGCCCCGCCCGCTGCACGACGCGCTCGTGCGCGCGGCCGCGGGCCGTTGATGCCGCGGGTTTGACACGCGACCGCCGCGCCCGCTACGCGTACATTCCTCCGCCATGGGACGCACCGACATCAGCCGCAAGCACGTGAACCAGGCCGCGCTCATGGGCGCGGGGCTGGGCCTGTTGCCCTTCCGCTTCGCCGCGCCCGCGGTGGCCGCGCTGGGCGTGAAGATGCTCAAGGACGTCCGCGACGCCTTCGAGGTCGAGCAGAGCCCCGTGGAGCAGGCCGCGGCGGCGGCGATCCTCGGCGCGGGCGAGTTCGCGCTCGGGCAGGCGAGCCGCGTGGTGCGCTTCACGCCGTGGGTCGGCCCGGTGATCAGCGCCGCGCTCACGGGCGTCGCCGTGAAGGCCCTCGGCGAGGGAGCCATCGCCTACTACCAGTGGTCGCGCTTCGAGCGCGAGGCCACCGCGCGCCCCGCCGAGGGCGAGGCCAACACGCGCGTCTCGTTCTGACCGCGCCGTGATACGCTCGCCGCGTGCGGTCCCGCGCGGCGATCACCACCACCCTCGCCGCGCTGGCGGCCACGCCCGCGGCCCTCGCGCAGACCTCCACGATCGTCACCGCGAGCCGCGCGCGCACGCGCCGCCCCGCGCCCGAGACCCCCGCGCCGTGGTGGAAGCTCGCCATGTTCCGGGTCATGGCCGGCGCGGCGAACATCCGAGGCGCGCGCCCCGACGCCGTCACCGAGTGGACCGTCGACCTGCACGCGGGCCTGCGCCTCTTCGACTCCCGCCCCTCGGGGGGCTTCTGGATCTTCGGCGGCGACGTGGGCCTCTCGCTCGGCCCGCGCGGCAACGGCGAGATGTCGACCCTGTGGCTCGGCGGCCCCGGCGTCTCGTACGGCGGCTTCTGGCTCACCATCGGGTGGTCGCCGCGCTTCGTGTTCGGCACCCTCGACACGCGAAACGCCATCGGCCTGCGCAACACCCTCTCGGCCTGCCTCTTCGTGGGCGTCGCCTGCGTCGACGTCTCGCACCAGTGGCTCTCGGTCGACGAGGGCTCGCAGCAGGACATCCGCCTGACGCTCGGCCTCGACCTCGGGATGCTCGCCCAGGTCATCGTGCAGTTCGCCAACGCCCGCCCCGGCTGACGCGCCCCTGCGGCGAGCCATGCGCTCAGGTGCGTAACCTTCTTCGCATCTTACATTGACGCACCGGGAGTTCCGTGGTTATCCAACGGAACCGAGCGCCAATGACGAGCAGGACCGTGACCCGAGCAGGACTCTTCGCAGGCGCCCTCGCGCTCGCGCCTGCGTTCGCGTCGGGTCAGCCGCTCGCGACCGCGTCGTCGGCCACGCTGCTGCACACGCAGGCGCCACGCACGCGGCTCGAGTCATTGATCCCGAGGCTCTCGGCGCCGCGCCTGCTCGACGGCGAGGCTTCGTCGTTGCTGGCGCTCGCCGCGCCCGCGTCTCATCGCGTCACGATCCGCGTGCCCTCGCACGAGGCCGCGCCGCCGTCGCCCTTCGTGTCGTTCCACGACAACTTCGCGGCCGACTACTTTCGCATGGGCCCGATCAACGGGTGGACGTGGGTGGGCCTCGGCGTGGGCACCGCGGGCGTGGGCCTCGCGTCGGTGTTCCTCCAGCTCGCGGGCGCGGGCGTGCCCGCGTACATGCCGCGAGTGCCGGGCGTCGCGACGGCCGACAACCCCGTGATGCTCTCGGTGGGCTCGTACGCGCTGCGCTACGACACGCTGGGCTCGCTCTCGATGGACGCGGGCATCTCGGCGATCTCTTCGAACCTGCTGCGGCTCGTGGTGGCGCCGCGCGACCGGCGCACCGTGCGCTACATGCGCACGTACGCGACGGAGCTCCAGGGGGGCTGGATGTTCGGGGTCGAAGGGGCGCTCTGAGAACTACTTCGCGCGGGGCGCGAGGGCGTTGGCCGCGGGCGTGCCCTTGAGCAGCCGCGCGAGCACGTCGGAGACGCTCTCGCCGCCGAGGATCGCGAGCGGCGCCATGCTCTCGGCCATGCGCTCGGCGAGCGCGCGGTCGCTGAACGACTGGAGCGCGGCCACGAGGTCGGGCGAGATCGCGCCGGCCTTCTCGACCACGGCGCGCACCTCGGCGGCCACGCGCGCGAGGTCCTGTTCGAGCTTCTGACGCGCGACGTCGAGGTCGAGCTCGGCGACCGCGCGCTTGCGCGAGAGCTCGGCCTGCTGGATCGCGTCGAGCAGCGACTGCTCGGCCTGCTGCGCCTCGTAGCGCAGCCTGCGGATCGCGGCCTCGCCCTCGGCCTCGGCGGCCTGGAGCTCCTTCGCGCGCCCGAGCTCTCGGAGCTTCACGGTGAGGTCGGCGAGGCGCGTGGAGGCCGTGAGCTCGGCGATCTTCTGCTTGGTCTCCTCGGTCTGCCGCGTGAGCTCGAGGCGCCGCTGCTCGGCCGCGAGCGAGAGCGTCTGCTCGACGGCGGCGTGCTGCGCGTCGACGAGCATCGTCGCGATCGACGCGTCGCCCAGGGTCACGTCGAGCACCTCGACGTCGTAGACGCGCATGCCGTTCTCTTCGAAGGCCCGCCCGTGGCGCCGGCCCCCCTCGCCCTGCGCCCCCAGGATCACGTCGCGCAGGATCGACACCGACTGTGAGTAGAACTCCTCGACGCCGTGCTGCTTCACCGCGTGCCGCAGGAGAGAGCGCAGGTGGTCGGTCAGGAACTTCACGTAGTTCTCGACGTTGAACCACCGCGCGCTGTCGCCCTCGAAGTTCACGCGGTACGAGAGCAGCATGCGCACCTTGCAGAGGTCGCGCGTCTCGGCCTCGACCACGTCGCTCACCTTGTTGTTGAGCACGCGGAGGTACACCGTGCGAAACAGCCGCTCGTCGGTCTTGGGCGTGCCCGTCGAGAGCTCCATCGACTGGAGCGTCTCGTCGTACTCGAGCAGGTGCGTGTGCGGCCCGGCGATCACCCTGCGCTCGCCCGTGCGGCTCACGACGAGCACGGCGTAGCCCGTCCACACGTCGATCGAGACGGCGCCCTCGTACTTGGTGTCGAGCACCAGGGTGCGGGGCCGCGTGAAGTTCTGCGAGCGCGTGAAGTCGTCGCCCGCGTAGGTGCTGGCGGCCTTCTCGTCGGCGCGCTGGGCCTGCGGGGCCTTGGCGGCCATCACGCGCTGCTGCTCGCGGTCGACCAGGTGCTCGCCCTCGGCCTGCGAGCGCTTCATCGTCGCGAGCTGCTGGTTCACCGCCAGCGCCTCGGCGTTGCCGGGGAACCACAGCGCCACGGTGCGCGGGTCGAGCACGCGGCGCACGATCACCTCGTGCCGCGGGTCGGGCAGGTAGATCGCCGGGCCGCGCTTGAGCGAGATGCGGCCCGTGTTGCGGTCGAGCACGTAGCGCCCCTCGCCCGCGGGGATGGCGATGGCGTGGTGGCGCTCGTGGTCGCTGTACTTGATCACCGCGTGCTCGGGCCGCGGGAAGTAGATCATCTGCTCCTTGCCCGTGATGAAGAGCTCGTCGCCGACCTTGTACGCGCGGTCGCTCTCCTCGTAGGGCGCGATGACCTTCACGTAGATGCCCGAGTTCTCGTTGAGCTCGATGGCCCTGAACTTCCGCGCGCCCCCCTTCTCGACGAAGCCCTCGGTGGGCCTGGGGAACACCACCGCGGGCCCGCGGATGAAGCGCTTGTTGCCGTCCTCGTCGAGCAGGATGCAGTACTCGAGGCGCTCGAGCGTGACGGCCTCGCGCACGTACTGGCCGTTCAGGTCGGGCACCACCTCGATGCCCGTCGGCGGCATGTGGAACGCCACCTCGGTGCCCTTGATCACCATGAGCTTTCCCATGGTGAGGTCCTCGGGGCGAATGAGCGGCTCCTCGGGCTCGGGCGCGCCGTCGCCCGTGCGCTGGGGCTTGAAGACGGCGTCCTTCCAGTTCGCGCGGGCGCCCTCCTCGTCGTACACGCGCACCACGAGGTACTGGTTCGAGCGCAGGTGGTGGCCCTGGATCACCCGCACCATCTGCCCGGGCCACAGCGCGAACGACACGGGCCCGGCGACGTTGACCTTTCGCCCGACGTTGAGCTCGGGGAGGTTGTTGAGCGCGCCGGTGCGCGGGTGCGACCCGTCGCGCGCGGGGTTCTTGAGCACGAGGTACCAGCCCTCGGGCGCGACCGCGAGCGTCTGCGTGGCCTGCTCGAGCGAGCACCGGTCGAAGCGCTTCGAGTCGTTGTTGAAGACCACCGGGCGGTCGGTGTTGGCGAGGCTCGTCTTGTGCGGCCCCACGTAGACGTTGATGTTGCCCTTGGTCTCGTCGGAGATGAACGCGAACTCGTTCGGCGCAAGAACGAGGTCGCGCTCCCTCCCGCGGTCACTCTCTCCCATGGTCGTCCTCCTCCGGGTCGATCGTACGGAACCGAACCATCTCAACCGAACGGCGCATCGCTCGCCGCGAATGCCATCTCGCTCCCTCGAAGGGGCGCTAGTCTGACACGTTCGGAACGGCGACGTCATCGCCGAGCGCCCACGTCATCGCGCGCGACTGGCGCAGCACGTCGCCGACCGGCGTCGACGACAGCACGAACTCTCGCGGCGCCCCGCCCGCCACGCGCACCGTCGCGAGGCCGCGCTCGGTCCAGTACGAGACGCAGCCTCCGTCGCTGCTCAGGTGGTGACGCTCGCCGCGCCAGTCGAGCGCCGCGGGCGCGAGCCGCTGCCCCGCGCCGCGCGACGCGAAGACGTTACGACCGTCGTAGCGCGTCACGCCAGGCGGCGCGGGCGCCCAGTCGCTGCGCAGGAACCCCAGGCCCGTCGTCCACGCGATCACGGTGCCGTTGCGCTCGACGGCCGACACGGCCGACGCCTGTCCGAAGGGAGGCTCGAGCCCCGCCCACGACGACCCGTCGCGGCTGCGATGCATGCGCCCCAGCGACGCGTCGCGCAGCCCGAGCAGAAGCTCGCCCTCGCCCGTGATCGACACGCCCGTGAGGTCGCCGGGGCCGGGGTCGAAGCCCGGCGTCGTCACCCTGCGCAGCCCGTCGGGCAGCGCGAACACGAGGTGCCGCCGCCCCCCCGAGCGCACGTTGACGGCCACGTGGTCGGCGCCTCGTCCTCGCGCGAGCACCCACCCGTCGGGTGACGATGCCGCGATCGAGGTCACGTCGAGGCCGCGGAGCCACTCCGACTCGAAGCGCTCGACCGCGCCGCGAGGGCGTTCGAGCGTCACCGAGCCCGCGGTCCCGTACGCGAGGTCGGAGCCCATCGCCACGACGCCCGTGCGCAAGCGCTCCGCCTCGTAGCGCGCGGGCGTGAACGAGGTCGTTCGGAGGTCGAACCATCCGATGCGCTCGCTGCCGGGCGCGGGCGTGATGGCCGCGAGCACGCCGTCGTCGTCGGGGTCGCCGTAGGGCAGGTACGCGTCCGTGGGGCCGACGCGGGCGCCCTCCGCGGTCGCGACCACCATCTGCCTGCGCGAACCGAACTGCCACCCCCACGCGAACACCCCGCACGCGTTGCCCCTGACGCGCAGGTCGCCGCCGCTCGGGTCGTAGGGGAGCGTGTCGCGCGCGCCGTAGAGCACCGCGCCGTCGCGGCGCGCGAGCACGCGCTCGACGGTCACGCGCGAGCCCCGCGTCACCGGGAGCTCGACCCACGCGAGCGCGGCCGCCACGTAGTCTCCGCGAGCGACGATCACCGAGCGCGCGGGCGACGACCGCGCGTACGGGAGCGCCTCGCCGAAGCGGTAGAGCCTGCGCACCGCGCCCCGCCCGTCGACGCCGTAGAGCGCGTCGCCCTCGATCGCCGCGAGCGTGATGGCGTCGGCTCGGGGTGACGTGCCGTCGAAGCGGCAGAGCGCGCCCCCGGCGGACTCGCGCGGATCGGGCGTCACGGTTCGGCACGCCGCCGAGGCGTCGGGCAACGAGGCGTCGGGGAGCGAGAGCCCCGTGCGCGCGCCGCACGCGGCGAGCGAGAGCAGGGCGATGGCGAGCGGTGCGCGGCGCATGCGGCCGGTCGCTTCTAACACGTGGCATGCTCGCCGTGACGCCGTATGGTTGCGCGTCCATGACGGCGAAGGGCCTCATCCCCGTGCGCGTGTGGGGCGACGACAGCGGGCGCGTCGTCGGCCTCGACGCGCGCCTGCTCCTCACGCGCGACCCCGGCGTGGTGCTGGTGGTCACCGACGCGGGGATCACCTGGATGGACGCCGCGACGGGCCGCAGGGTCGAGACCGTGGCGTGGCGCGATCCGCCGACGCTCACGCCCGCGACGCCCGTCGTCGCAGACGCCGCGGGCGAGCGTGTGCTCGTCGGCACGCGGCAGGGCGACGTGCTCGTCTACCGCGCGGCCGACGGCGCGCTCGAGCGCAGGCTCGGCGGGTCGCGCGCGGCCGTGACCGAGCTCGCGCTCTCGGGCGACGGGCGCGTCGCGGCGGCCGCGGGCGAAGACGGCCGCGTTCGCGTGTGGTCGATCGCCGAGCCCTCGCCCCGCTGCGAGCTCCGGGGAAGCGGCCCGCTGTCGGTGTCTCCCTCGGGCGACCGCGTCGCGTACTGGAGCGGCGGCGTCGCCGTGATCGACCTCGCGCGCGACCGCGCGCAGCGGCTCGCCGCGGGCGCGCTCGTGCAGCGCACACACTGGAGCCCCGACGGCGAGCTCCTGTGGGCCTTCTCGGAGCCGAGCCGCGCGACCTGCTGGCGCGCGGCCGACGGCGCGACGGTGACGTCGTTCGAGCGGCTGCCCCCGCCCGCGGCCGCCGCGTGCGACCGAGACGGCGCGCTCGTGCTCCTCGGACGTCGC
>JBDHVF010000424.1:0-6998 GCA_039809605.1 Polyangiales bacterium
CCGGGCTCGGTGAGCGCGCGGGCGAGGGCCTCCTGCGCGAGGGCGTAGGGGCCCGTGTCGGCGCTGGCGACCTCGGGGGAGCGCGCGGCGAGCTCGCGCTCGCCCGTGGGCACCGGGGAGTGCGGGCCCGAGGGAAGCACGATGGACCGCGCCCGATCGAGCTCCCGCGCGAGCTCGTCGAACGGGGGGAAGTTCGCGTCGCGCTCGAGCAGCACGGGCACCGGCCCTCGCACCGCCACGAGCGCGTCGAGCAGGTCGAAGACGCCGTCGGGCACCGGCGACGCGTGGTCGTCGAAGTAGAAGTCGCCCTCGCGGTGGCCGCCCGCGATGTGCACCATGGCGACGCGATCGAGGGGGTATCCCATGAGCACCGCGCGGGGATCGCGGCCCTCGTTCAGGGCGTTGGCGTAGAGGTTCCCCAGGTCGAGGAGCATCGGGCAGCCCGTGGCGCGCGTGACCTCGGCGTAGAAGTCCTCCTCGCGCATCTCGTCGTCGGGCCAGCGCAGCGTCCAGGCCACGTTCTCGAGCACCAGCGGCACGTCGGGCAGGTGCCGCCTCGCGCGCACGACGTTGCGGGCGACCACCTCCACCGCCTGCCGCGTGCGCGGGAGCTGCGTGAGGTGCCCGATCTCTCTCCCGCCGGCGCTGGTGAGCGCGACGTGCTCGGTGATCATCGGCGCGTCGAGCTCGACGGCGAGCGCCCCGAGGCGCCGCGCGCGGTCGTCGTCGACGCCCTCCGCGCTGCCGAGCGAGAGCTTCACCCCGTGGGGGATCACCGGCCACGTGGCCGCGAGGGCGACGGCCTCGCGGCGCTGCGACGACTGCACGAAGCACGTCTCGGCGATGACCTCGACGAAGCCCACGACGTCGCGGCGGGCCAGCAGGTCGGAGGCGAGCTCCTGCCGCCAGCCGAGGCCCACGCCGAGTACGGGCCGTCGCGGTCGCATGCGCGCGCGAGGCTAACATGCCCGTTGAAGCGCGGCCGCCCGCCGTGAAACCCTCCGCGCCCATGAGCGGATCGACGGAAGAAGTCCACGCTTCGACGGACGGCGCGTTCCCCATCGACATGAGCCCGCTGAGCGACCCCGAGGCGGTGGCGGCGCGCGACCGCGCGTGGCTCGAGAAGGTCTACGCGCGCGGAGAAACCCAGCTCACGGCCCGCGCCGCGGTCACGGGCATGACCCTCGGCGGCATCCTGAGCGCGTCGAACCTCTACATCGGCCTCAAGATCGGCTGGAACTTCGGCATGAGCATCACGTCGAGCGTGCTCGCCTTCGCGATCTTCTCGGCGCTCGCCAAGACCTTCCCCTCGATGCGCCCCTTCTCGATGCTCGAGAACAACACCTCGCAGACGGCGGCGTCCGCGGCTGCGTACATGTCCTCGGCGGGCCTGGTGAGCTCCATCCCCGCGCTCACCATGCTGCGCACCGACGGCACCATCACCATCCCCGAGCTCACGGGCCTGCGCCTCACGGCCTGGCTCCTCGCGATCTCGGTGCTGGGCGTGGTGGTGGCCATCCCCCTCAAGCGCAACCTCATCAACGCCGAGCAGCTCAAGTTCCCCTCGGGCGTGCAGTGCGCCGAGACCATCAAGGCCATGCACGCCTCGGGCGACGAGGGCATGGACAAGGCCCGCACCCTCGTCGGCACCGGCGTCTTCGCGGCGGTGGTGAAGTTCCTCTTCGAGTGCAAGCTCTGGGTGCTCAAGAAGCTCCCCGAGTCGATCGCGCTGCCCGGCTCGATCCACGGGTACCCCCTCGAGGCCTGGTCGTTCACGATGAACACCAGCCTGCTGCTCTACGCCGCGGGCGCCATCATGGGCCTCAAGGTCACGGTGAGCCTCGCCGTGGGGGCGCTCGTGAACTACGGCGTGGTGGGACCGTGGCTCCTCGATCACGGCGTGCTGCGCGTGGCGCCCGCGGCGGTGGCGGCCGACCCCGCGCAGTGGAGGGAGTTCGTGCGCGCCGCCGAGCACGCCCACGCGATCCCGGTGCGGTCGGCCGAGGCGCTGCACGCGCTCGTGCGCTCCAAGTGGAGCGTCTGGCCCGGCACGGCCATCATGGTGAGCTCGAGCATCGTGGCCTTCGCGTTCCGCTGGCGCATGATCGTGCGGGCGTTCTCGGGCCTCGCGCGCTCGCTCACGAGGCGCGCCGACGAGGCGCACACGGCCGACCCCCTGGCCGAGGTCGAGGTGCCCACGAGCTGGTTCGCCGTGGGCCTCGCGCTGTGCAGCGCGGCGGCGATCTACATGCAGCGCGCGTGGTTCGGCGTGCCCGTGCTCGAGGGCATGGTGTCGGTGCTCGCGGCCTTCCTGCTGTCGGTCGTGGCCGCGCGCGCCACGGGCGAGACCGACGTGACCCCCATCGGCGCCATGGGAAAGATCACGCAGCTCCTCTTCGGCGTGCTCGTGCCCGGCAACGCGGCGGCGAACCTGATGACGGCCACGGTGACGGCGGGCGCGGCGAGCCACTCGGCCGACCTGCTCACCGAGGTGAAGACCGGCTACCTGCTCGGAGGCGCGCCCCGCAAGCAGTTCTGGGCGCAGATCCTCGGCGTGTTCGCGGGCGCGTTCGTGTGCGTGCCGGTGTACTTCGTCATCGCGAAGCCCGAGAAGCTCGGCGGAGAGCTCGCCGCCCCCGCCGCGCAGGCGTGGGCCAGCGTGGCGAAGCTCCTGAAAGACGGGCCGCAGAACCTCCCCGCGTACGCGATCACGGCGATCGTGGTGGGCCTCGCCATCGGCGCGGTGCTGGCCGTCGCCGAGGAGTTCTCTCCGCGCAACGTCAAGAAGTACCTGCCGAGCGCGACGGGCCTGGGCATCGCGCTGGTGATCGACGCCAACGACAGCCTCGCCATGCTCATCGGCGCCCTCATCGCGTGGGCCATCCAGAAGAAGAACCGCGAGTGGGCCGAGCGCTACATCGTGAGCGTGTCGAGCGGCGTGGTGGCGGGCGAGAGCCTCATGGGCATCGTGGTGATCGTGCTGCGCGACGTGCTCGGGTGGCTGCCGCGCGGCTAGCGACGATCGTCAGCACGCACCCCAGCGCGAGGAGCAGGGTGGTGTCACCCGTCCCCTCGGGGCGCGTCGCGCGGCAGCCGCACCCGGCGCCCGTGGGCTCGGGCCGTGAGGGCGCGCGCGCCTCGAGGTGCCGCACGCAGCGGACGTACGCGAGGCCCGTCACGGTCACGCCGTCGATCACCCCGAGGTTGAAGCTGAGGCTCAGCGCGAGCGTGGGGATGCCGTCGTTCGGGGTGCTGGTCCAGTAGAGGTCCTGGCGCGCGTTCGTGAAGGCTCGATCGGTCACGGCCCCGCCCGAGGCGGCGCCGTACTCGACGATGCTGCGAAGCTCGGCGACGTTGGGCATGTGCCAGCCCGTGCGGCCCGCGAGGTCGAGCCCCGCGCAGTAGGCGAGGCCCTCCTGCCACGAGCGCCGCACGCCGTCGTCCTCGCGCTGCCACTCGAGGCCCATGGCCTCGTCGCGCACCGTCGCCCCCTCGGCGACGAGCGGACCCGCCCGACGGATTCGCCCGGGGTCGCCCGCGTCGGCGCTCGCCATGTGCCCGTGCACGCAGCGCACGAAGGCGGCGTGGCCGTTGCCGACGGGCACGACCTCGCCGAAGTCGAACTTCACCGTCCACGTTTGCGTCGAGCCCGAGCTCACGGGGGTCGAGGTCCAGTAGTTCTCGGGCCGCGTCCCCGCGAGGCGGGGATCGATCGCGGGGAGGTGCCTGCCGTAGTCCACCAGCGTCGAGAGCTCGACCACGCTCGGCAGCCGCCACTGGCCCGCGGGCGTCGAGGGCGTCGAGTACGCGGCGCAGTAGCGCGCGGCGCCGGCCTGATCGAGCGCGGCGTCGCCCGCGGTACGTTGCCAGACGATGCCCGAGGCGTTGTCGGTGACCTCGGCCCCGCTCACCGTGAGGTCGAAGCCATCGGGCTGAAAATCAGGGTCCTGGAGCGGGTGCGTGCGCACGGGGCACGCGAGGTCTTGAACCGCGTTCGTCTGGCACCTGCGCGCG
This sequence comes from Polyangiales bacterium, assembly GCA_039809605.1. Classification (GTDB taxonomy): domain Bacteria; phylum Myxococcota_A; class Polyangia; order Polyangiales; genus CAISKJ01. Next base: position 4,015 of record JBDHVF010000424.1, read on the forward strand.
CCCGTGCGGCAGGACGCGGGGTGCGGGCTCTCGGCCGTCCACGTCGCGTCGAGCGCGGGGGCGCTGTCCGCCGCGGCGTCGCGAGGGGCGGTGCCTCCGTCGCGCGCGAGCTCCTCCTGGAGGTTGGCCGTGGAGAACACCTCCGCCCACGGCATGCACGTCGTCGTGTTGCACCCGCCCGCGAGGAGCACGTTGCGCGAGTCGAGCAGCGCCGCGACGTGGTAGGCGCGGTCGAGGTGCATCGCCTCGACGGCGGCCCATCGGTCCTCCGCGGGCACGTACACCTCGGCGGAGGGCAGCGACGAGGCCGCGCCGCTCGCGCCCCCGGCGATGAGCACCTCGCCCGTCGCGAGCGCGGTGGCCGTGTGGTCGTGTCGCGCGCCGGGCATCGTCGCGCCGGGGCGGAACGAGCCGCCCGACGGACCGACGGCCGACCAGAGCTCGGTGGTCGGGAGCGTGCGCGCGCAGGCCGCGTCGGCGCAGCCCCCGGCGATCAGCACGTCGCCGCTCGCGAGGAGCGTGGCCGAGTGGCCCGAGCGCGCGTCGGAGAGCGTGCCCGCGCTCACCCACGTGTTCGCGACGGGGTCGTAGAGCGCCGCGGTGCCGACGATCGTCGCGCAGGCCGCGTCGGCGCAGCCGCCCACGACGAGCACGCGCCCGTCGCGGAGCACCGTCGCCGTCGCGTGGCCGCGCGGGCTCGGGAGCGGCGCGCGCACGCTCCACGCGCCCGTCGCCGCGTCGTAGCGGTCGACCGCGGCGCTGCACGGCCCGGCGTCGCAGCCGCCGATCGCGAGCGCGCCCCCGTCGGCGAGGGTGACCATCGCGAGGCTGGCGCGCGGCGCCGACAGCGTTCCCGCGGCGCTCCACGCGCCCTCGCGCTGGCGGTAGCGCTCGACGGTGGCGGTCGTCTGCGTGCAGCCCACCGTGAGGCAACCTCCCGCGACGACGAGGTCTCCGTCGCCCACGGGTGCGCTGCCGAACGCGTAGCGCGCCGTCGCGAGGGGGCGCCCGGCGGTCCAGGTGCCGGTCGTCTCGCTCCAGGTTTCGGTGTCGGCGAGCACCTGCCCGCACGCCGACTGCGCGAAGCTCTCGGGGCAGCCCGAGAGCGAGCACCCGGCGACGACCATCACGCGCCCGTCGCGCATGCGCCACGCCGCGTCCTGCCAGTGCCCCACGGTCATCGTGCCCGTGGTCGACCAGTCGGGGTCGACGAGGATGGGCGCCGCGAGGCCCTGGAGGTCGACCTCCATCACCAGCTCGTCGCCCTCGAGGCGCACGGTTCCGCGGCGCCGCTTGCCGTCGCTCGCGCGCGCGAGCGGAGGCGTCATGCGCAGCCGCGCGTCGCCGTGACGGTCGATCACCTCGATGGTGTTGGGGGTCTCTCGCAGCGCCGCGACGCCGGGGCCTCGCTCGATCGCGACGCGCCGCACGAGCCGCGCCGGGGGGCGACGGAGGTAGAGGTACTCGTCGACGTGCGTGGGCGTGAGCTTGTAGAGCAGGTCGCCGCCCGTCACGGCGCCGGGGTACACCACCACGCCGCGCACGAGCGAGGCCGTGACGCCCGCCGCCGTGCGCTCGCGCGTGGTCACCCACACGGCCGGGTCCGACGCGAGGGCGATGGTGTGAGGACCGTCGGCGCGGTCGGGCATCCGCGGTCGCAGGGTCTCTCCGGCAGGGTCGCGGCGCAGCACGAGCGGGGAGTGCAGCGAGCGGAAGTCGGGCTCGAGCGCGCCGTCACGCCCGCGCGCGAACGAGAGGTCGGCGACCATGGTGAACCATCGCTTCGCCGACGGTACGTGCCGCCCGATCTCGTCGAGGACCGTCGGCTGCGCGGGCTCGACCGGGGCGGCGTCGGGCGAGCAGCCCATGGCGAGCAGGAGCGCCGCGAGGCGCCCCAGCGGGGGCGCGCGTCGGAACGTGGGGAGCATCGGGTTCCTCTCGGCGTCGCCACGGGGCGGCGTTGGGCAAACGGGGTCGAGAGCGTCCGGACGAACCCCGAACGTAGGAGCGCGACGCGCGGAGGTGTTGACGTCGGACAAGCGCCGCGCCGAGCGGTTGGAACGCGCTCGACGAGGACACGCGCTGGAGGCGCTACTCCACGGCTCGCGCCTGCTGATCGCGTGAGCGCGTGCCGCGCCAGCGTCCGCCGGGAGCGTCGGGGAACTCCCACGCGCCTGCGAAGGTCCGCGCGCTGGTGAACGCGAAGCGGAACGGGCCTCGCCGCCCGCCCTGCTGCCACGTCCCCACGATCGCGTTGTCACGCACCCGGCCGACCAGAACGCCGGGCTCGTCGTGGGAGCCGACGTAGTAGCCGCGCACCCCGTCGCCGTCGGGAACGAACGTGATCGTCGTGGCGTGGGGCCCCGTAGGGCTCTCGAACTCGCTCGACCAGACGCCCATGATCGTCTCGGTGGAGACGTCGCCACGGGCCACGACGCTCTCGTCGTGCACGCTCACGACCGTCTGCACGACGCTCGTGTTCGAGGCCATGCAGCCGCCGCTCGCACACGCGACGACCAGCGCCGCGACCCGCGCTCCAACGTGTTTGTGGCCCATCACCCGGCCTTCGACGGAAGTCATGCCCGCAGTCTACGGCCCTCAACGAGCCGTGGCTCTCGGAGAATCTCGTAGGGGTTGGCGTTCCGATGCAGCCGCGCTCGAAGCGCGGTTCGATCGCGACGCCGGCAGCGGGAGACCAGCCGCGGCTCCGCAGAGCCGCGGCGCATTCGCGACGCTGCCAGCGTGCGAGGCAGTTCGACTCCCACGCTGGCAGCGGGAGACCAGCCGCGGCTCCGCAGAGCCGCGGCGCATCCGCGACGCTGCCAGCGCGCGCGAGGCAGTTCGACTCCCACGCTGGCAGCGGGAGACCAGCCGCGGCTCCGCAGAGCCGCGGCGCATTCGCGACGCTGCCAGCGCGCGCGAGGCAGTTCGACTCCCACGCTGGCAGCGGGAGACCAGCCGCGGCTCCGCAGAGCCGCGGCGCA
>JBDHVF010000425.1:0-6995 GCA_039809605.1 Polyangiales bacterium
GAACGGCGGCAGCGCGACGCGACGCACGCAGACGAACGGCGGCAGCGCTCCCTCTCCCGCGACCTCGCGGGAGAGGGCGGGGGGTGAGGCTATGCAGGCTCCTTCCAGGCACCCCCTCCCGCGTCCGCGGGAGGGGGACGGGGGGAGGGCGCCACGCTCGCCCTCACCTGCCCCCAGCGGAACGCGTCGAGCGCCTCGGGGCGCTGCGCGAGGTGCAGCTCGAGGTGGGGCTCGACCTCGTGGATCCAGATGTCCTCGAGCGCGCTCGTGAGGTCGTCGCAGAAGAAGTGCGCCGCGGGCAGCGGCGCGCCGGGGCCGAGCGCGCGGTCGATCGCGCGCAGCACCGCGACGAGCCCCGCGGCGTCGAAGCCCCGCGCCGCGAGGAAGCGCGCGAGCACGTCGTGGCGCCCGCGCAGCGTCACGATCGCGAAGCGCCGGCGCACCGAGGGATCGGTCACCGTGGCCGCCGGGTCGTCGCCCATCGTGCCGATCACGTACACGTCGCGGGGCACCGTGAGCTCGGCGCCGCTCGCGAGGCGCACGGGCTCGTCGCGGCGCTCGAGCGCGTGCAGCGCCTCGCCCATCACGCGCGCGAGGTCGACGCGGTGCACGTCGTCGAGCACCAGCGCCGACGCCCCGCGGCGCGCGCGGTGCCGCGCGAGAAAGGCCACGAGCCGCCCCGGCGCGCCCGCGGCGCCCTCGACGAGGTCCTCGTAGCGCCACCCCGCGTGGAGCTGCACGCGCTCGACGACCCCGTCGCCCGAGGCGAGGCGGCGCGCGAGCAGGCCCGCGAGAAAGCTCTTGCCCGCGCCCGCGGGGCCGCACACGATCGCCTGCCCCTTGCGGCGCGTCGCGCCCGCCCAGCGCTCGAGCTCTCCCTCGTCGAAGCCCGTCTCGACCGCGCCGAGAGATGACCGGCGGGCGGGCGCGGGGGCGGCCTCCTCGGGCTCCATGCGCAGCGTCGGGGCGGTGAAGGTCGACGGGCGCGTGTAGGCCACGGGCGCGAGGGCGTCGCGGGTCACGGCGGTCGTGCGCTCGTCGACGTCGTCGGGCGCGCGCGGGTGCACGCCCGAGAACGACACGTCGAGGGCCTCCTCGACCCAGCGCGGGTCGAGCGGCGCGAGCGCGCGCGACCACGTCGGCTGGCTCACGGGGCGCTCGCCGGGGTCGAACCAGTCGACCTCGAGCCGGTGCGGGTAGGCCTCGCCCGACACGTAGCGGTAGGGCCCCGCCACGCGCCCGACGCCGATGACGAGCGCGGTGCCGCGCGCGGCCACGAGCACGGCGCCCTCGGGCGAGAGGGCGAGGTCGCGCAGGTGCTCGACGCCCGTGCCGCGGTAGGGCTCGTGCTCGCCCGCGAGGGCCTTCACGCGCGCCGCGAAGCCCTCGGGCGAGAGCGCGGCGAGGTCGCCGAGCTCGGGCCACGCGAAGGCGATCGACTGGTCGGCGAGGCACTTGAACCACCGCTGCGCGTGGGCGCCGGGCGAGACCTTCCAGCACGCGACGTCCGGCGGCTCGTCGGCCTCGGGCTGCGCGCGCTCCCAGGGCTCCTCGAGCACCTCGGGGGCGCGGGCGACGTACCACCGGGCGAAGAGGTCGAGCGCGTCGCACGGGCGGTGTCCCTCGGCGCACGCGGCCGAGAGCGCGTCGCGGTGCTCGTCGATGAAGGCCGCGAGGGCGGCGTTGACCTTGGGGTACGTCTCGATGCGCGGCGACCAGGGCACGCCGGTGAACGCGCGCAGCGTCGCGAGCGAGGCCGCGTTCACCACGTGGTAGCGGTCGGGCACGAGCGCGTTCAAGATCGGCGAGAGCAGCGACGAGTGGAAGCCCCGCGCCTCGGGGTGGTGCGTGTAGCGCTCGCAGACCTCCTGCGCGCGCTCGGGGCAGAGCATGCAGCGCTCGACGAACTGCACCGTGGCGTACACGGCGTCGGGCCAGTCGTGCGAGCGCGTCCAGCCCTCGCGCTCGAACCACTCGCGCACGTCGATCGAGAGCGTCGACGAGGGGTGCAGCCAGCGCCCGCGCGCGCGGTTGTGCGCGGTGTCGGCGTAGGGCAAGAGGCCCTCGAGCACGGGGTCGACGTAGGCGTGGTTCTTCGCGCGCAGCGCGAGCACGCGGGCCCAGCGGCCGCGCGCGTCGTCGCGCGTCTCGAGCCAGAGCCGCCGCCGCGCGCGCGTCGAGCGCGCCCCCCAGGCCGTCTCGAAGAACTCGCGGAACGCCGCGTCGAAATCCTGCGCCGTCATCGCACCGCCGCTCGGTTGGGCGCGGACCCTATCACCGTTCCGCGCGCGGAGCTCCCGGTGAAAAACCTCTACGGCCCGAACACGTTGCGCCGGAAGAGGAACTCGTGGTTGAACGCGGCGATGCGCGCGGCCCCGTCGCGCCACCGCACGACCATCTGCGACGGCGTCGCGGGCGCCATGGGGTAGGGCGCCGCGCGGAACGACGTCGTGCGCCACTCGACGTACCAGTCGCCGGGCTCCATCACGGCGCCGCGGTTCTGCCGCCGCGCCTCGGCCTGCGAGAGCACGACGACCTGCGACGCTTCGAAGCCCCGCGCGTCGAGCAGGTCGAAGAGCCTCACGTGCTGCGTCACGACCTGCTCGCGCGACACGGCCCCGCCCTCGCGCACGCTCGCCACGGTGTCGTCGAGCAGCGCGCGCAGCTCGCCCGCCGAGCGCGCGCTCACGGCCCGCACGTACCGTTCGAAGAGCGCGAGCGCCTCGTCGCGGCGCGCGTCGAGCGTCACCTCGGCGGCCTCGCCGGCCTCTCCGCACCGCGGCGACGGACACGGCGCGGGCGCGGGCCTCGCCCCCTCGGCGTCGACCACGCGCACGCGCAGCTCGCCCGGCGCGCTCACCGCGGCCGCGGGCGTGAGGTCGAGCGCGCGCGAAGGCGCCCGCACCTCAGCCTCGTGCGTACACGCGACCAGAGCGATCAACCCGAGGGAAGCGACTTGCTGACGAGCCACGCGGGGATCTTACCCGCGCTGAGGCTCACGGGAGGAGAACCTGTCGTGGCGTCGCGGGTCCATCCGCGCCGCCACGACAGGAGGGCGATCAGTGGCCGCCGACCTTGCCCTGAAGGAAGTACGCGATGAGGAGCGCGTAGAGGGCGATCGACTCGATGAGGGCGAGGCCGAGGATCATCGGCGTGCGGATCTTGCCGTCGGCGCCGGGGTTGCGGGCGATGCCGTCGAGGGCCGAGGCCGCCACGCGGCCCTGGCCGAGCGCCGCGCCGAGCGCGCCGAGGCCGATGGCGAGGCCAGCGCCGATGGCCGACGCGCTCTGGGCGTCGAACGCGTTCGAGGCCGCCCCGGCGCTCTCCTGCGCGAAGGCCGAGAGGGTGAACAGGGTGACGAGCAGGGCGCTCGAGGTGGCAACGATCTTCTTCATGACGGTACTGTCTCCTTGTGTCGTCGTGCGCGGCCGTGGGGGCCGCTTCGATGGGGTCTGTGGGGTCGAGGTCTCGCGCGGTTCAGTGGGCGGCGCTCGTCGCCGCGTGGTCGTGGGGCGCCCCCTCGTGGCCGTGCGCGTGTTCGCCGTGGTCGTCGTGGTGCTCGATCGCGAGCTGGATGTAGATCGTCGCCAGGAGGCAGAACACGTACGTCTGGAGCGTCACCGTCAGCACGCCGAGGAGCATGATGGGCAGCGGCACCAGCACGAACACCAGGCCCGTGAACACGCTCACGAGCAGGTGGTCGACGAACATGTTCGCCACGAGTCGAATCGCCAGCGAGAAGGGGCGGACCAGGTGCGAGATGATCTCGAGCGGGATCATCAGCGGCGCGAGGAACGGGATCGGCCCCACGAAGTGCTTGAAGTACGCCGGGCCCGTGCGCTTGAGCCCGTAGTAGTGCGTGCAGAAGAAGATGATCAGGCCGCACGCCAGGGTGACGTTGAAGTTGCTCGTGGCCGGCGCGAAGCCGGGGATCAGCCCGAGCACGTTCGAGAAGAAGATGAAGAGCGCGCACGTCCCGATGATCGGGAGGAAGTACCGCGCGTCGTCCTTGCCGAGCGCCTCACGGAGCATGCCGTAGAAGGTCTCGACGAAGTTCTCGAGGAACGACGACGGCGTGAGCGTCCCCTCGGGCACGAGCGCCTCGGAGGTCTTCGCGATGCGGCCCTTGAGGATGAGCGTGAGCGCCATCACCACGAGCACGGCGAAGAGCGCCAGCGTCGTGTACTCGAGCGTCACGGGCGTGTTCGCGGGGTACGAGAAGTGGTTGGGCAGCTCGGCGAGCGTGTAGTCCGCCGGGCACTGCCCGCCCGCGGCCACGGCCACGGACTCGCCGTTCGCGTTCACGCAGCCCAGGTGGTTGAACATCGCCCACAGCGAGCGGAAGTTCGGCAGGGCCAGCAGGTACGTGAACCATGACGTGTGGTCGGGCATCGCAGTCGTTCCCTTACGAGGTCTTGTCGGTGGGGGGAGTGTCGTCGAAGCCGCCCCAGAGTCCGCCGATCGCGATGGCGAACACCACCGCGGTGAAGCCCGCCATGAAGCCCTCGCGGTGCAGCCACGGACGGCTCACCAGAAAGCCCGCGAGCACGAAGAACCCCAGCGCCTTCGCCACGTAGAGCACCGCCGCCGGGCCCTTCGACCCCCTGGTCTTCGTGTCGATCAGCCGGATCACGAGCTGCGCGAGCGCCCAGAGGTTCACCGTGCCGAGGGCCGTGCCGATGACCGAGCCCAGCGCCGCGCTCGGGCCGCCCAGCCACCACGCGCCCAGCGCCGTCACGGCGCCGAGCGCGCCCGCGGCGATCGCGATGCGTCGCACGATGACGTCCTCGGTGCTCATGGTTCCTCCGGTGGGGGCAAGCGCGTTCACGTAGGGGGCTTCTTCTCGTCGAGGCTCTTGTCGGGCGGGTTGTTCAACCGATCCATCTTCTGCATGAAGCGCCAGATCTGTCGGAACCCCGCCGCGGCGCCCAGCGCGACGCCCAGGATCAGGAACGTCGGCTCGGTCCCGAGGCGCCGGTCGACCCATCGGCCGGCGGCGCCCATGATCACCACGGACAGCACCATCTCGATCCCCAGGGACAGTCCGGCGAGTTCGCGCGCAGGAAGCTTCATCGTCGCACCTGCCTCTGAAATCGCACGCACCGCGCTGGGCTCGCGGACGGCGCGCGGCTTCTATCACCCGCTGTCGATGGGGGTCAAGCTATGCAAGCGCCAGGGGGGCGCGAAAAACTTTCACGGCGCGCTACCGCACGAAGTCGTCGGGCTCGACGTACGAGTCGGGCCCCGCGCCCTCGACCTTCGCGCCCTCGAGCGCGCCGGTCTTTCGCAGCGCCTCGTACACCACGATGGCCGCGGCGCTCGCGAGGTTGAGCGAGCGCACCGCGCCGATCGTGGGGATGCCGTAGACCTCCGTGGGGTAGCGCTCCAGCACCTCGCGCGGCAGCCCCGTCGACTCCTTGCCGAACACCAGCGCGTCGCCCGGCTCGAAGTCGGCGTCGAGGTAGCTCCTCGCCCCCGCCGCGCTGAAGAGCCGCACGCGCCCGCGGCCCTGGCGCTCGTGGCGCAGCGCGAACGAGGCGAAGTCGGGGTGCACGTGCAGCTCCACCAGGTGCCAGTAGTCGATGCCCGCGCGGCGCACCGAGCGCTCGTCGATGCGAAAGCCCAGCCGCCCGATCAGGTGCAGCGGGCACTGCGTCGCGGCGCACAGGCGCGCGATGTTGCCGGTGTTCTGCGGGATCTCGGGCTCGACCAGCGCGACGTGGAAGGGCGCGGCCATGCGCGGGGCTCGGAGCTTGGGCTGCATCGGGAGCCCCAGCGGGTACCACACGCGCCGCGGCGCCGCCACGATGCGCGTGACGGCCGCGCGGGGCCGTGTGTTAGTCTCCCGCGCGCGCTATGGGTGCTTTCGTGCGTACTGGTCTCGCGGCCTCGGCCGCGCTCGCGGCCTCGCTCACCACCGGCGCGGCGCTCGCCGACCCGATGGACCTCTCGCTCAACCGCCTGAGCTACTACAACGACACCCCGTGGGCGGGCGGCGGCGTCAACTACGACCCCGCGCGCTGGCGCTTCAACGGCGGCTGCGGCACGGCCGCGACGGGCGCCGCGGGCGGACAGCCCTACGCGCAGTGCTTCCCCGACAACCAGCTCTGGGCCAACCTCGTGAACCAGCTCGGCGTCGCGCTCGCGCCGGGGCTCTCGGCGCCCGCGATGACCCTCGGGTTCAGCGGCTTCTACATCGGCTACGAGGTGGCCATCTCGAACCTCGAGAGCACCAGCGAGGCGTGGCGGCGCGGCACCGAGGGCGGCGTGAGCAACGTCGTGGGCACCGGCACCGCCGCGCGACGAGACAACGGCGACAGCGACAGCTTCGTCTCGCGCGTGCACGTGCGAAAGGGCCTGCCCCTCGGCTTCGAGCTCGGCACGCAGGTGAGCCATCTGCACTCGAGCAACATCTGGGCGATCGGCCTCGACCTGCGCTGGGCGCCGTTCGAAGGCTTTCGCCGCGGCGTCGGGTACCTGCCCGACTTCGCCGTGCGCGGGTCGGTCAACACCATGGTGGGCCAGCAGCAGATGAACCTCACCGTCGTGGGCCTCGACGCGATGCTCTCGAAGCGCTTCACCGTCGGCGGGCAGGTGCGGCTCACGCCCTTCCTCGGGGGGCAGTTCCTGATGATCCTCGGCGACTCGGGCGTGATCGATTTCACCCCCAGCCGCAGCGCGTACGCCGAGTGCCCGCGCCAGGAGATCCGCTACGTCAACGACACGCGCCCCGCGTCGGACCCCATGCGCTCGCCGAGCGGGCTCGTGGGGCAGCTCCAGTGCGGCGGCGGCGGGCGCCCGGTGAGCCCGGGCCTGCCCGGCGACCTCAACGACACGCGCAACAGCGCGGTCTTCTCGGCCATGCGCATCTACCACGGGCGCATGATCGCGGGCCTGCAGCTCCAGTGGGAGATCTTCACCGTCTCGGGCGAGTTCGCCTTCGACATGATCCCGCCGGGCTTTCTGCGCACGCCCTCGACCGACGCGGGGCGCCC
>JBDHVF010000426.1:0-6995 GCA_039809605.1 Polyangiales bacterium
GCGACGGCGACGCCGAGCGTCCAGAGGAGGAGCGTCGTGTCGCACGCGTCGATCACCACGGCGGCCTGCGCGGCGCGCGGGTCTTCGAAGAGCCCCTGGATCACCGGCACGCCCACGAAGCCCGTGTTGCTGAACGCGGCCGTGAGCGCCACGGCGCCCGCCTGCGGGCGGGGGCGGCGCGCGGCGCGCGCGGCGACGAGCGCGAGGCCCATCGCGACGGCGAGGGCGGCGGTGGGCGGCGCGAGGGCGACGAAGAGCGACGGGGCGAAGCGCGCGCGCAGGAGCACGTCGAGCGTGAGGGCGGGGGCCGTGACGTCGACGATGACGGCGGTGAGGGCCGCGGCCACGGTGGCGGGCGTGAGCGGCGCGCGCAGCGTCGGGCGCAGCGCGAGGCCGAGGGCGAGCACGCCGAAGAAGCCTACGAAGAGCGGCAGGGCGCGGGCGGCGAGCATGCGCGGTCAGACCTCGGCGACGTCGACGACGCGGTTGTAGTAGCCCGCGTCGAGGCGGCGCGTGGGGGTGGCGCGGTCGGCGGCGCGCAGGCGGATGCCGTAGCGGCCGGGGTTGCGCGGCGTCCACGGGTGCGACCAGAGCGCCCAGGTGTCGGCGCTCGTGCGCGCGGGGCAGATTGCGAGGGGCTCGTAGGTGAAGCCTCCGTCGAGGCTGATCTCGAGCGCGTCGTCGGTTCGCTCGCCGCCCCACACCACGCCCACGACCTTGTAGAGGGTGCGCCCCGCGACGCGCCATCGCTCGACGCGCACGGCCATGGCGGCGAGCTCCATCGCGGCGGGGCGAAAGTCTCGCGCGAGCGAGGGGGTGCCGCTCTGCATCGTGCGCGACGCGAACTCGAGCATGTGGTCGGTCGCGGGCGCGTCGTCGTCGACGAGGCGGACCTCGTTCACCCACTTGATGCAGCAGCAGCCGTACCACCGCGGCACGATCAGCCGCACGGGGAAGCCGTGGTCGGGCGGCAGCGGGGCGCCGTTCATCGCGGTGACGAGCCACGCGCCGTAGCGCGCGAGGTCGTCGAGGTCGAAGATCCAGCTCGCCCCGGCGCGCGAGCGCTCCGAGGGCATCGAGTGGTCGTCGAAGCCCGACACCAGCACGCGGCGCGCCGCGGGGAGGGGGTCGACCATCGCGAGCACGCGCGCGAGGGCAACGCCCGACCACCGCGCGGCGCTCATCAGCCCGAAGTCCGCCGAGGCCGGGTTGCCCGAGCACTCGACCAGCGTGGTGCCGAGCGGCGCGGCGAGGGCGAGGAGCTCGGTGAGGGGCACGTCGCGCGGCGCGCGCGCGAGGCCGCCGACGGCGATGCGCCACGCGCGCAGGGCCGCCGCGGGGTCGCTCAGGTCGAGGCGGTCGGGCGTGCGCGTGCGCACGAAGAAGCGGGCGTTGTCGACCACCAGCGCGTCGGGCGAGAGCGCCGCGAGGTCGGTGTAGAGCCGCCCGTCGAGCCCCTCGCCCGAGAGGGCTCCGAAGGGCTCGGTGCGCGTGCTTTCGAAGGGCACGACGCCCACGCGCTCGCCGCCCGCGAAGGGGTCGTCGCAGGCGCGAGGGGCGATGACGTCGGGCGTGGCGTCGGCGTCGGGGGGGGCGTCGGCGCCCGCGTCGCGGGGGTCGTTCGAAGCCCCGCAGCCGACGAGGAGCGCGCCCGCGGCGCCGAGCGAGGCTCGCACGAACGCGCGGCGGTCGAGGTCGGTCACGGCGCTACTCGTCTTCGAACGCGGCGCTCGGCCACTCGGTGGTGACGCTCGCGAGGGAGGCGTCGAGGTCGTGGCGGGGGGCGCCGTCGGGGTGCGCCTCCCACGGCGTGGCGTGGAAGGTCAGCTCGACGCGCGCGTCGTGCTGCGCGAGGTAGAGCCGCCGGGGCACGCGCGTGACGAGCTCCGCGCGGGCCTTGCCGGCGAGGGCGGCGCGGGCGCCGACGCCGTGGGCGATGGCGGCCTCGTCGACGCTGCGCGTGGCGCCGTCGCGGTCGGGTTCGAACGAGCACACGAACTCGGCCTCGGCGTCGGCGCGGGCGTGCGCGGGGGCGCGCGAGAACGCGGCCACCTCGGCGACGAGCCCGCCGCCCATCTCGAGCAGGCCCGTGCCGTCGGCGAGGGAGGCGTCGAGGCCCGACGCGAGCGCGCGGCGCAGGGCGAGCCAGAGCATGCCGAGCTGGCGGTCGGCCGAGCGCCAGAAGCCCGCGGCGACGGGCACGGGCGTCGAGGGCCAGAAGAGCCCGAGCTGGTGCTCGTCGGCGGCCTGAGACCACCAGCGCAGGAGGTCGGGCGTGAGCGCGTTGCGCGAGGGCGCGCGCACGAAGAGGTCGGTCAGGGCCTCGGCGTCGTCGAGCACGCGCGCCGTCGGCAGCAGGAAGCGCCGCTGCGCGACCCACGCGTTCCACTCGCCGCCGCCGACGCGCTCGGTGCTCGCCTCGAGGGCCACCACGGCGTCGTCGCGCGTGACGCGCGGGGGCACGAGCGCGCGGACGCCCACGAGCTCCTTGCCGCGAAGTGATGCTCGGCGGTCGACCTCGCGGTGCGGGAGGATCACCGCGCGCGACGCTCCAGCACCCACCGTCACGGGCACGCGGAGGGCGGCCGCGGGCGGGTCGCGCGCCACCATGGCCGCGAGCAGCGCGCGCCACTCGCGCCGCCGCGGCGCGGGCGGGGGCGCGAGCCGGTCGTGCACGAGCAGCGACGCGCGCGCGAACTCGAGCTCGTCGCGGTCGTGGCCCTGGGGGTCGATGCGCGCGAGGGCGGCGTCCATGTACGGGTCGTCGAGCCAGGCCTCCCAGGGCGTCTCGCGCGCGAGGGCGCGCACGCGGTCGAAGCCCGACGCGCGCGGGGCCTCGTCGTGCACGAACACGCCGGGCAGCGCGCCGAGCCCCTTGCGCAGCGCCGCCGAGGGGTTCACGAGGTGCAGCTGCGCGCCCGAGAGCACCGCCCGCGACGGCGTCGCGCCGCGCGCCACCTTCGCGCGCTGCGCGGCGACCTCGACCTCGTCGCCGAGCGAGATCACGCCCGCGCCGAGGGCCTTGGCGCGCTCGAGCAGCAGCGTGCCCCACTCGGACTCGGTGGCCGCGACGGGCACGTCGAGCGCGCGGCCCCACGCGAGTCGCGCCCTCGCGTCGGCGGGCGTCGCCGCGGCGCCCCACGCGCGCTCGCCGCGCACGGCCACCTCGCGGCCGTACGAGAGCGCCGCGAGCAGCGCGCGCACGCGCCCGGGCGCGGCGACGAGCTCCGCGGGCGGCTCCGCGGGGGCGACGTCGTCGACGAGCAGGGAGACGTCCCGCAGGCTCGCGGCGACGGGCACGTCGTCGAGGCTCAGTCCCTTCTTCCACCGCTCGACGCCGTCGGCGGGGGTGAGCGTCGGGCCCTGGAGCGTCCCCTCGGCGGCGACCCAGTGCAGGAGGGGCGAGAAGCGCCGCGACGAGACCACCACGGCGCCCCCCTCGGCGAGCTCGGCGACGCGCTTCCAGCCCGCCCTGGCGTCGCGGGCGACGACGACGCGCACCTCGGGGCTCTCGGCGAATCGGTGCGGCAGGTGCTCGCGCTGCGCCTCGGTCACCACCAGCGCCACGCGCGGCGGCGCGCGAGAGACCACGCGGTCGTAGAGCCCGTCGCCGAGCTCCGCGAGCGCGCTGCCCTGCGGGCCGTCGGTGAGGTCGACGACCGCGCGGATCACGGCATCGGGGCCTGGAGCGTCACGCGGCCCTGCGTGATCACCGTGCCGTCGCCGCGGTAGGGCGTCACCTCGAGCGAGCGCATCGTGGCGTGCACGAGCATGAAGTTGGTGGTGCTCTCGGAGTAGCGGCTCCAGGGCCGCGAGCCCGCGCGGTAGAGCGAGGCGCCGGCGCCGCCCGCGATCATGTACACGGTGCCGTGGTGGCCCGCGGCGGCCTCGTCCCCGTGGCCGTCGAGCGACTTCGACACTTCGAAGTCGTGGTCGTGGCCGTTGAGCGCGAGGTCGACGTCGAACTCGTCGAACACGGGCGGGAGCACGCGGCGTACGGTCTGCACGTCGCTGTCGTCGGCGTGCGTCGACGAGCTGAAGGGCGACTTGTGGTGCACGGCGACGAGCCACGGCACCCGCTGGCGCCGCGCGCGGTGGTCGGTGAGGTCGCGGCGCAGCCACGCGAGCTGCGTGCCCATGAACCCGCCCGCGTAGTCGGCCGCGTAGGGCGTGTCGTTGATGAACACGAAGTGGATCGGGCCGTAGTCGAACGAGAAGTAGAGCTCGTCCTGGTCGACGCGGCCCTCCTGCGGCTCGGCGAACTGCATGAGGTAGTTGACCGAGAGCGCCTCGTGGTTGCCGTGGGCCACGGCGAAGGGCATGAGCGACGCCGTGGGCGCGGCGCCCGCGAACCAGTCGTTCCACGCGGTCTGAAGGGGCCCGAGGGGCACCGCGTCGCCGGTGAAGACCTCGAAGTCGGGCTGGTGCATGCCCGCCACCGAGAGCATGCGCTCCTGGATCATGCGCCACACGCGGAAGTCGTCGCGCGAGTCGCCCGACACCGCGAAGTTCACGTCGTAGCTGCTCTGCCCCGGCGCGGGCGCGGTCTTGAAGCGCTGCACCTCGCTCCAGTGCCCTTCGCCGCCCACGCGGTAGTAGTAGGTCGTGTCGGGCTCGAGGCCGCACACGTGGACCTCGTGCTCGGTGAGCTCGCCGAAGGTCGTGCGCGACGTCATCGCGTGGCCCGTGGCCGTGCGGCCGAGCGCGTCGCGCGAGGTGCCGTACTGCATCACCGACGCGCGCGTGCCCGCGTCGGTGCGCCAGAGCACCGCCGCCGCGCGGTCGGGCGACGAGGGCCAGGTCACGTGCACGTCGCGGGGCGCGGGGTCGGCGCCGAAGGTGCTGGTGTCGCCGAGGGCGTAGTCCGTGAGCGAGTCGGGCGTCCACACCATGTACCCGCACCCCTCGGGCGTGTACTGGTGGCGCGTCGCCGGGGCGTCGGCGGCGACGTCGGCGACCGCGTCGGCGGCGGGCGCGTCGGCGGCGGCGGACGCGTCGGCCGGCGTCGAGGGGTCGGACTCACAAGCGAGGAGGGAGGCCATCACCAGAACGAGAGGACGTGCGCGCATCGGGGCGCCGACGATACACGCCCTCGCGCCCGCGCGCATCGGGGCTGCGCGCACGCATCGACCCCTCGGCCGCACGCCGCGCACGCGCCGCGCACCGGCGGGTCTTCACGACGCCCCCGCGGCGACATGGCCTGCGAAGAATCGCGACCTCGGGGTGGGTGGCCCCGCGCTTGCGACTCGAACCACGCAGAACCACCTCTCACAGAGGATGGAGGCACCTATCGTGGAAACCCCTCTTCAGATTCAGTTTCGCGGGATCGAGGCTTCGCCCGCGCTCGAGGCCGCGGTGCGCGAGCACGTCGAGAAGCTCGACACCTTCGAGCGGCGCATCATGTCGTGCCGGGTGGTGATCGAGGCCGCGCAGCGGCACCACAAGCAGCGCACCTATCACGTTCGCATCGACCTCACGACGCCCGGCGCCGAGCTGGTGGTGGGCGGCGACGCGGCCGAGCACCGCGCGCACGAGGACGCCTACGTGGCCGTGAGCGACGCCTTTCGCGCCATGGGGCGCCGGCTCGAGGA
The DNA here is from genome assembly GCA_039809605.1 of Polyangiales bacterium. Classification (GTDB taxonomy): domain Bacteria; phylum Myxococcota_A; class Polyangia; order Polyangiales; genus CAISKJ01. The sequence continues at coordinate 5,592 of JBDHVF010000426.1, forward strand.
CCACGGCCGCCGCCGCCGCGGCGACGTGAAGACGCACGAGCCGCCCGCGTCGGCGCGCGTCACGCAGCTCTTCGCCGACCAGGGCTACGGCTTTCTGGTCACGCCCGACGGGCGCGACGTGTACTTCCATCGCAACGCGGTGGTCGACGGCGCGTTCGATCGCCTCTCGGTGGGCGCCGAGGTGCGCTACGTCGAGGAGCAGGGCGAGAAGGGCCCGCAGGCCAGCACCGTGGAGCTCGTCGGCCGCCACGCCCGCCACTCGGGGCCGCCCGAGGCGTGACCGCGCCGGTCAGTCGCTGCGCGCGCGGCTCTCGCGGAGCCACGCCACCAGGTCTTCGACGCGCTCGCGCGGGGTCGTGACCTCGACCTCGCCGAGCGCGCGGCGCAGCGCCGACGTGTCGGCCACGAAGTCGTTGGGCATCGCCCCGAGCCACGCGAGGTCGTCGGGCAAGGGCTCGGCGCGCTCCTCCCACGTGACGCGAACGCCCATCGCGCCGACGATCGACTCGGCGCGCTCGCGCATCGTCGGCACCACTGCCTCGCCCACGTTGAAGACCCGAAAGCCCGCCGCGGGGTGCTCCGCCGCGAGCACGATCGCGTTCGCGGCGTCGCGCACGTGGGCGTGCGTCCACCGCCACGAGGCGCCGCCCTGGCAGGGCAGGGCGCGCTCGCCCGCGTCGAGCCGGTCGACGAGCGAGCCGAACCGTCGCTTCGGGTCGCGCGCGCCGTAGACCGCCGGCAGGCGCAGCGCGCACGCGCCGGGGGCGCCCCCCTCGGCGGCCCCGCGGAACACCGCCTCCACGAGCTTCTTGTCGTAGTCGGGGCCGCCCTCGTGCGGCGCGATCCCCCGGTAGGGGAACGGGACCGTGAGCGGCGACGACTCGCTCACCAGGGCCTCGGGCGCGGGCGCGGGCAGCCCGTTGAAGCGCCCGAACTGGGCGTAGACGTCCTGGCTTGAGAGCACGACGACGGGCGCGCCGGTGACCTTCGAAGCGAGCGCGGTGACCTCGGCGTCGGCGCGGGTCATCGCGCGCGTGTCGACGATGGCGTCGGGCGCGAGGCGCGCGAGCGCGAGGCAGAGCGCCGAGGGGTCGCCGCGGTCGACGATCACGTCGCGCGCGCCGGGCACCTCGCACGGGTGCCGCCCCCGGTGCAGCACGCTCACGTCGTGCCCGCGCGACACGGCCCACGCCGCCGCCGCGTGGCCGATGAAGCGCGTGCCGCCCACGAACGCGAGGCGCATCCGCGGGGCGCTCACGCGGCGCCCTCCGCCCGCTCGCGCAGCGCGGCGCGGCCCACGCGGCAGAGGTCCTTCCACCCGCAGCGCGCGCAGTCCTGCGACGGTCCGCGGTCGCCGCGGGCGAGACCGGCGGCGAGGCGCCCGAGCGCCGCCGCGGCGTCGGC
>JBDHVF010000427.1:0-6984 GCA_039809605.1 Polyangiales bacterium
CGCGCGGCGACGTCGTCGCGGCCGCGGCCCGAGATCACCGCGCAGGCGTAGCGCCCGCACACCTCGGCGAGCAGCCGCCGCGTGGCGTCCCGCGGCGCGGCGCGCTCGCGGTCGGCCACGATGGGCGCGAGCGTGCCGTCGTAGTCGAAGGCCACGAGCACGCGCGACCGCGCGAAGCGCGAGAGCACCGGGGCGCCGGCCCGCGCGAGGATGCGCCTCACGCGCGCCCCTCGGTGGCGAGGGCGTCGATGTCGGTGAGCCGGCCGAGCAGGCGCTCCTTGCGGCGGAGCTGCGTGGCGTCGACGAGCATGCGCCCGGCCCAGCGGTAGACGTTGAACTCGGCGACGAGGGCGCGCATGGCGCGCATGCGCTCGCGCTGCTCGCCCGGCGGCATGCGCAGCGCGGCGGCGAGCGCGGCGCTGGCCTGGCGCAGGTCGTAGGGGTTGACGATGAGCGCCTCGGTGAGCTCGCGCGCGGCCCCGGTGAACTGGCTGAGCACCAGCACGCCGCGCTCGTCGTCGCGGGCGGCGACGAACTCCTTGGCGACGAGGTTCATCCCGTCGTGCACGCTGCTCACGTAGCAGACGTCGGCCGCGCGAAAGAATCGGAACACCGTCGGCGGCTCGTGGTGCGAGCGCAGGAGCGCGACGGGCTTCCACCGCGCCGTGCCCCATCGGTCGTTGATCTCGCGCGCCAGGGCCTCGACGCGGTCGTTGAGGTCGCGGTAGCTCGCGATGCGCGTGCGGCTCGGCGCGGCGAGCTGCACGAAGGTGAAGCGCCCGCGGAACTCGGGGTAGCGCGCCATGAGCTGGTCGACGGCCTGGAGGCGCTCCTCGATGCCCTTGGTGTAGTCGAGCCGGTCGATGCCCACGCCGAGCAGGGCGCCCTCGTCGAGGCCGAGCTCGGCGAAGACGCTCGCGCGGCACTCGGCGGCCGGGGGCACGCCGGCGAGCTTGCGCACCGGCCAGTCGATCGAGATGGGGTACGGGCGCACCAGCGTGCGACGGCCCCCCTGCACGACCGCGTTGGCCTCGCGGTCGATGCGCGCCTCGAGGAAGGCGTCGACCGCGTCGAGGAAGTTGTTGCAGTGCTGCTGGGTGTGAAAGCCCACGATGCTCGACCCGAGCAGCCCGTCGAGGATCTCGTCGCGCCACGGGCAGATGCCCAGGCGCTCGGCGTTGGGCCAGGGGATGTGCCAGAACGTGAGGATCGTCGCGCGCGGCAGCCGCTCGCGGATCATCTTGGGGCACAGGGCGAAGTGGTAGTCCTGCACGAGGATGATCGGGTCGTCGCGGTCGACCTCCTCGCACACGGCGTCGGCGAACTTGCGGTTGACGGCGACGTACTGCGCCCAGTCCTCGTCGCGAAAGACCGGGCGCGTGTGCGCCACGTGGCAGAGCGGCCAGAGGCCCTCGTTCGAGAGGCCGTAGTAGTAGCCCCTCTCCTCGTCCTCGCTCAGCCACACGCGGCGGATCTGGTAGCTCTCCTCGCCGGGCGGCACGAGCACCCGGTCGTGGGCGTCGACGGTCTCGCGGTCGGCCGAGCCCGACCCGTGCGCGACCCACACGCCCGAGCACGCGCGCATCACGGGCTCGAGCGCCGTGACGAGGCCGCTCGCCGGGTGCAGCACCCGCACGCCCTCGCCCGTGCGCTCGTGCATGTACGGCTCGCGGTTGGCGACGATCACCACGCGCTCGCCCTCGAGGTGGGTGCGCAGCGTGGCGCGCAGCCGCTCGGGCGACCAGCCCGGGGCCCTGCCCTCGCCGCGGTCGCGCGCGAGGTCGTCGACGAGCTCGCGCAGGTCGCGCACCAGGGGCTCGAACTCGCGCGGCGTCGGGCCCACGAGGGCGCGGCGCAGCCGGTCGCTCCAGTCGCGCCACGCGAGGCGCGCGGCGAGCACGGTGAGCAGCGAGGCCGACAGGGCCAGCACCCCGAAGGCCGTGAGCACGAGCCTGCGCGTGGTCTCCTCGCGGCGCGCGACGTAGCTCAGGTCGTGCGCGAGCGCCACGAAGCCCCGGGGCCCGAGCGAGACGGCGTTGACGTGCACCGCGCCGCCGGGCAGCTCGCTCGTGAGCGCCCACACCGCGCCGCGCGTCGCGCGGTCGCCCGGCGCCGCCGCGGCCAGGTCGCGGCACGTGAACGCCGGCGGAAAGCGCGTCGTCGACGCGAGCGTCGCGCCGTCGGCGTCGCAGGCCATCGCGCCCATCACCCGCTCGTCGCGGGCGATGTCCTCGAGCGTCTCGGTCAGCGCCGCGTCGTTCGTCGCCCAGTGGCGCAAAAGGCCCATGCGCGCGCTGCCCACCGCGAGCGAGGCGCGGAGCTCGACGTCGCGCTCGAACCACCGCCGCGTCGTGTCGGTGAGGGCCCCGTGCGCGGCCCAGCTCATGAGCCCGAGTCCCGCGAAGAGGAGGCAGATCCACAGGGCGGCGCGTCGCATGGCGACGCCTGCGTGAGCAGGATCCGTTCCCGCCCTCGCGCGCCGCCGCGGCGTGCGCGCAGGGCTACGCGGGCCGTGTCTGAAGACCCCGCAGGGGCATTTCGATACGAGCGCGCTACGGCGCGTCGGCCGCGGCCGCGGAGGCCTTCGGCGCGAGCGCGGTCACCTCGAACGCGGGCTGCGCGGCGATGGTCTTCTTGACCTTGCAGCCCTCGACCGCGCGCACGATCGCGGCGCGGTACATCTCGGGGAAGCCGTCGGGGAGCTGGAGCGTGAGCGAGATCTTCGAGGGCAGCTTCGTCGCGGGGTCGAGCTCGTAGCGCTGCGTGAGCGCGAGCCCCTCGGTCGGCAGCTTGCGCGCCTGGCAGAAGCCCAGCGCGTAGATGCCCGCGCACGTCGCCAGCGACGCCAGGAACAGCTCGAACGGCGCCACCTCGCCGCCCGCTCCGCCGAGCTCCACCGGCTGGTCGGTGTGCACCACGAACGCGCCGACCTTCGCGTCCACCCGCTTCCCACCCGGGAACGTCACTTCGATGTCCATACGTACCGTCCGCGCTCCTTACAAAAGGTGAGAGCCCGCGAGGCGTCGCGAGGGTTCGACGCCCGTCGAAGAACGTGGCCCGACGCATCGCGTGCACCGCGCGCAACCCCGTATTCGCGCGCGCCCGGCGGTCGTGTAGAACCCCTTTCGCTCCGGGTCGGCGCCCGCAGCGAACCGCATCGTCACCCTTCCGCGCTCCGTGGAGGCCTCTGCGCTCATGCGTCTCGACATCCGCGTCTCTCCGCTGCTCCCCGTGCTGCTCGCGTCGTGCAGCGACCCTGCGACCCCGACGCCCCCGGCCGACGCGGGCGCCGACGGGCCGTCGTACGCGTGCGCGCCCTCTCGCGCCGAGTGGAACGCCACCGTGCGACCGCTGATGGTGCAGCACTGCGGGCGCTGTCACGGCGACGCCCCGGGCTTCGGCGCGCCCTACTCGCTGCTCGACTACGACGCGCTCGTGCGGCCCACCAACGCCGGGCGCCGCGTCGACCGCATCGCCCCGCGGCTCGTCGAGGGGACCATGCCCCCGTCGGGCTCGCCCGCGCCGCCCGACGACGCGCGCCGCGCGATCGTCGAGTGGGCGACCTGCGGCGCGACGCACCCCGCGCCCACGCCCACGCTCCAGTCGAGCGCGCCGGTGTACCGCTCGCCCGACCGCCCGCTCGCGGGCGCGCAGACCTTCGAACTGCGCGCCGACCGCTTCGCCGTCGGGCCCGACGTCACCGACCACTACCAGTGCTTCGCGTTCGACGCGCCCGTGACCGAGGCGCGCTTCATCCGCCGCTTCGAGGCGATCGTCGACCAGTCGCGCGTGGTGCACCACGTGGTGCTCCTGCGAGACCCCGACCGCAGCACCGCGTCGATGTCGCAGTTCCGCTGCATGAGCATGCCCGCGAGCAGCCAGTACCTCTACGCGTGGGCGCCGGGGCAGAACGCGTTCGAGTTCCCCGACGGGGGGCTGCGCGTCGCGCCGGGGCAGCGGTTCATCCTGCAGATCCACTACAACAACGGCTCGCACGTGCCCGGCGTGGTCGACACCTCGGGCGTGCGCCTCTACCACGACGCGCCCGACGGAACCGAGTACGGCATGGTCGCCATCGGGCCGCAGGGCTTCTCGATCCCCGCGCGCAGCGCCGGCCACGCCGAGAGCAACTGCACCCTGCGCGCGAACACCACCGTGCTCGCGGGCATGCCCCACATGCACAACATCGGCACGGGCTTCACGCAGACCGTGCTGCACGCCGACGGCACCCGCGAGCCGCTCATCACGCTCACCGGCTGGCGCTTCGACTCGCAGCTCAACTACGAGCTCCGCAAGACGCTGCGCACGGGCGACAAGATCGTCACGCGCTGCGACTACAACAACCTCACCGCCGAGGCGGTGCGCAGCGGCAGCGGCACGCGCGACGAGATGTGCTTCAACTTCGCGTACGTCACCCCGCCGCCCGCGCTGAGCTACTGCGACGAGGGCACCGTCGACGTCGAGCGCGTGCCCTACAGCCCGGGCTCGTGCGCGCCCGCCGACGCCCCCAGCGACCTGCCCCTCGTCGACGCCCGCATCCAGGTCGGCGCCGCGCCCTCGGCCACCGGGGGAGCGCTCCCCGAGGGCCGCTGGGCGCTCGCGGGCCTCGAGATGTGGCTCAACGGCACCAACACCGGCCTCGGCGAGCTCGACCTCGCGCAGACGCGGGTGCGCGCGCGCGGCCAGGCCTGGGTGCGCGGCGGGCGCTTCACCACCGACTCGGTCGCGGGGCTGCACCTGGTCACGTCCACGGGCGTGGTCTACGACCGCGGGCTCCCCGTGGCGCTCTCGGGGCCCTTCACGCCCACCGCCACGAGCCCCCTCACGCTGCGCTCCGACTGCGGCGTCACGGGCAGCGTGAGCCTCGGCTACTCGGCGGCGGGCGACGAGCTCTCGATCACCGCGCCCGAGCAGGGCATCGGCTCGCTGCGCTTCTCCGCGCGCTACGTCTTCCGCCGCGCCGCGCCCTGACCCTTCACCCCGCGGCGCCCTGCTCCCGCAGCTTGCGCCAGAGCGTGGTGCGGCCGACGCCCAGCACCCGCGCGGCCTCGACCTGCGAGCCGCCGCACGCGTCGAGCACGCGGGCGATGTGCTCGCGCTCGACCTCGGCCAGGGTCTTGAGCGCCGACCCGTCGCCGGCCGCGCCGCGGGCGGCGCCCTCGGGCGCGCGGGAGAGCTCCTCGGGCAGGTCGTCGTCGTCGATCGCGGGGCCCGTCGCGAGCGCCGCGCCGTGCTTCACCGCGTTGTGCAGCTCGCGCACGTTGCCGGGCCACGGGTAGCGCAGCAGCCGCTCCCTGGCGCGGGCCGAGAAGCCGCGGGCGGGGGTCTTCTCCTCGGCGAGAAAGTGGCTCGCCAGCGCGAGCACGTCCTCGCGCCGCTCGCGCAGGGGCGGCACCGCGAGGCTCAACACCTTGAGGCGGTAGTAGAGGTCCTCGCGAAAGTGCCCCTCGCGCACGCGCTCGGCCAGGTCGCGGTGCGTCGCGCACACCACGCGCACGTCGACCGCGAACGCGCGGCTCTCGCCGACGCGCCGCACCTCGCCGTCCTGGAGCGCGCGCAGGAGCTTCGCTTGAAGGGCCATGGGCATCTCGCCGATCTCGTCGAGCAGGAGCGTGCCCTTGTCGGCCGCCTCGAGGAGCCCGCGCCGCGCCGCGCCCGCGCCCGTGAACGCGCCCTTGCCGTGGCCGAAGAGCTCGCTCTCGAGCAGCTCCGCGGGCAGCGCCGCGACGTTCACCGCGACGAAGGGCTCCTTCGAGCGCGGGGAGTTGCTGTGGATGATCCGCGCGACGACCTCCTTGCCCGTGCCCGTCTCGCCCTGCACCACCACGGGCGCGTCGCGCGCCGCGAAGCGCGCCGCACGCTTGAGGAGCGACTGCATCGCCGCGCTCCGCGCCACGACGTGCGTCGCCCCCTTGAGCCTCGGCGCCAGCGGCACGAGCCCGCACACGCCGCAGGTCTTGCCGTGCGAGTGGTGTTCCATGTGTTCCATTCTGGAACCGATGGCGCGACGAGTCCAGCGAAACCCTCGAGGGTTCGAGCGGCGCCGCGCGGCGGCACGTTGCGTGCTCATTCCCCCGGTGAAGGAGACCGTTCATGCTCGACTCTCAACAGACCGTCGCCTCGCTCGTGCTCGACCACTCGGAGTGCGCCGAGGTCTTTCAGCGGCACCGCATCGACTTCTGCTGCCGCGGGGACATGACGATCGAGGCGGCGGCGGCCTCGAAGGGCGTCGCGCTCGACGCGCTCGTCGGCGAGCTCTCGCGCGCCATGTCCGAGCGCCGCGCGGGCGTCGCCGACAACCTCCGCATGCTGCCCACGTCGCGGCTGGTCGAGCACATCGTCTCGACGCACCACGCGTACCTGCGCAAGGCGCTGCCGTTCGTCCGCGCGCTCGCCAACAAGGTGAGCCGCGTGCACGGCGACCACAACCCCAGGCTCCGCGAGCTCGACGCCGCCGTCGAGGAGCTCGCCGACGCGCTGCTCATCCACCTCGACGAGGAGGAGAGCGCGCTCTTCCCCGCGCTCACGGCGAACGCGCGCGACGGCGCGACGGCCGCGATGCTCGCCTCGATGCACGACGAGCACCTCGCGGTGGCGTCGCTGCTCGAGCGCATCCGCGCGGCGGCCGAGGACTTCGCGACGCCCGACTGGGCCTGCAACAGCTACCGCACGCTCTTCTCCGAGCTGCGCCAGGTCGAGGGCGACACCTTCAAGCACGTGCACATCGAGAACCACGTGCTCAAGCCCCGCTTCGAGGTCGCGTGACGGGCGCCCTGCGCGCGATGACCCTCGCCGCCGCGCTCGCGCTCGTGCGCGCCTGCCGCGAGCACGCGCACGAACCGTCGCGCGAGCAGACCCACGAGCACCACGCCGCGCCGAGTATCCACGGTGCCTGCCTTCACGGCGTCGGCAATTTGACCAAGGCCATCTTCGATTCGCTCTAGGAAATTGGTCTCGTTGAAACTGGCGAGAGACTTGCAAGCG
>JBDHVF010000428.1:0-6981 GCA_039809605.1 Polyangiales bacterium
CGGTTGGTATCAGCTGGGCACCGAACTGCGTCGGACCCCCGGGGATGAAACCTGCGCAGGAGGTTTCTGACTAGCGCCCGTGGCACTTCTTGAACTTCTTTCCGCTGCCGCAGTAGCACGGGTCGTTGCGCCCGATCTTCGGCGTGTCGCGGCGCGCGGGCTGAGCCTGCGCCGTCGCAGGGGGGCCCTCGGGGAGCGAGGACACGTACGCGTCGATCGGCTCGTCGCTCGTGAGCAGCCGCTCGAGCTGCGTGCCGAGGTCGTCACGCTCCGCGGCCTTGATGTGCGCCATGTTCACGCCGGGGTGCGCGAGGAACCTCGCGAGGCGCTCCCAGTCTCGCACGCGGCGCAGGTCCACCGAGCTCGCGCGGATCACGGCGTGCTTGCCGCGCACGCCCTCGAACCACCCCGCGCCGAGCCCGAGGTGCGCCCCGGCGCGCACGCCCTCACGGAGGAAGTGCGCGACGGCCGTCGCCGCGTCGAGCCGGTCCTCGGGCGTGGTGTTGGTCTTCGGCAGCGCCGCGAGGACGCGCGCGGCCAGGTCGGCCCCCTCCCTCGGGCGCCCGAGGTCGAGGAGCAGGTCGAGCAGGCTGTGGGCGGGGTCGAGCGCCGACGGCGCGAGGTCCGAAGCCCTCCGCAGCGCCGCGACCGCCGCCTCGTTACGGTGCGAGCGCTTGAGCACGCTCCCCAGGCGGAACCACGCCTCGGCGTCGCGGGGGTCGCGCTCGACCTTCGCCTGCCAGTGCTTCAGCGCGTCGGACGCGCGTCGGATGTGCGTGCCGTCGGCCGTGGCCGCCACGCCCACGCGCACGCCCCTCGCGGCGAGCGCCTCGAGGTCGGGCGCCTCTCCGCGCAGCATCGACGACAGCGAGCCCGCCATCAGGGCGGGCCACGCGCGCGAGTCGAGGGTGTAGTCGTCCTCGGCGCCGCAGTACCGGCACTCGATGATGCGTTCGAAGGTGACGCCGTCCCAGCCCTCGGCCTCGCCGCGCGCGCGGTTGGGGTTCACGATGGCCGACCCGACCTCGTAGGTGCCCTCGCGGCCGCATCGGTTGCACCGGAGCCCGACCCGCAGCGGCTCGCCTTCGCCGATCTGGTCGATCGCCTTGCCCGACGTGATCTCGCGGTGAACGCGATCCATGCGCTCCTCGTACGCGCCGACATCGGCGACGAGCTCGCGCGGCAGCTCCGCGACGCGGCCGTTCACCTGCGCGATGAACATCGCGGCCTCCGCGGCCAGCTCGTCGCCCGGCCGCCACGCGCCGACCACCGCGGGCAGCAGCGACGCGTCGGCGAGGTCCTCGGCGGCGCCGAAGACCCACTCGCTCTCGTTGTCCGCGAGCAGCGCGTCGAAGCGCTCGCGCAGCCAGTCGACGGCCCAGCGCTCGCTCTGCTCGCCGAGCACCGCAAGCAGCGAGATGCGCGTCGCCTCGGGGCGGTCGTCGAGGGTCGCGAGCAGGCCCCGCAGCGCCTCGGGCTGCGCCGCGAGGCACCGCTCGCGCTGCGCGTTCTCCTCTTCGGAGACCTCCTCCTCGTCGAGGAACCCCTCGGGCAGGGGGAAGTCCGGCAGCCGCGCGACGAGCTCGAGGGCGTCGTCGACCGCGAGGGGGTCGCCCCACTCGAGGATCTTCGCGAAGCGCAGCGCCGCCTTGTTCCGCTGGGGGTCGCGGGGCGCGAGGGCCCGCCACGCGCTCGCCACGTCGTCGCCGAGGCGCGCCGCCTGCGCGCGTGAACCGCCGCACGCGCGCGCGAAGCGCTCCGCGACGGAGCACGTCGCCAGCGGCACGGCGTGCTCGACCGCTCGCTCGCCCGACGCGACCGCGAGGGTGAGAGCAGCCCGCGCGGAGCGCTCGCCGGGCGCGCGACGGGCGAGGGCGTCGAGGGTCGCCAGCGTCCACCGCCGCGCGTCGCCGTCGGGCTCGGCCAGCGCCGCGCACCACGCGGAGCACCACGCCACGACGCCGGCGTGATCGCCCGCGTCGTAGCGCGCCGCCGCCGGGCCGAAGGCCTCCTCCGAGAGCCAGCGCGCGAGGGCCTCCGCGGCGCCGGCGCGAGGGTGCCGCGCCCGCTGATCGGCGATCCCCGAGGCGAGCTCGCCCTCGTCCAGCGGGCTGCTGCCCCACAGGTGCTCCGCCTCGCAGCGCTCCATGAGGCTCTCGACGAAGAGATCCGCGTCCTCGTCCGCGAGCGCGAGCCCGCGCGCGAGCGCCGCGTCGAGCTCGCCTGCCGTGATCACCGCGGGCAGCGCGCAGACCAGCGCCGCCGGCCCCTCGCCGCCGGGCGTGAGCAGCCCGGCGCGCTCGGCCTCGCGGCGAACGCGCTCGGGCGCCGCGCGCGCGAGCGCCGTCCACGGAGCATTCGCCGGTTCGCGCGCGATGACCTGCTCGATGGCGGCCTCGTCGCCGAGGTCGATCAGGAGCGCGGTCGCGTCGCGGACGGCTCCGCCCTCGTCGCCTCGATCGACCAGCGCGTGGAGGGCCCCGCGCAGCGCGGCGGAGTCGATCGTCACGCCGCGCTCGCGGAGCGCGTGCAGCCCGTCGAGCGCGGCGGACGTGACGTGCGCGTCGGCGTCACCGAGGGCCGCGAGGAGCGCGGGCACCGCCGCGGCGTCGGGCCGTCGGGTCATCCGCTGGACGGCCCATGCGCGCACCTTCGCCTCCTCGTGTGCGGCGAGCGTCGCGAGGTCTTCGAACTCCCAGATCGGACGAGCGTCTCGGTTCATGGCGCGGCGACGCTATCGCGACCGCGGGGACACGGCGAGAGCCCGTCGCGCTCACGCCAGCCCGCGCGCGCGCAGGTCGCCGACGGTCACGCCCTCGGGCAGCCCCCAGCGCCGCGCCACGTGCGCCGTCATGCGGCGCAGGCGTTCGGGCACCGTCGCGCCCTCGGGCAGCCGGTAGTGCCTCGCGAAGAACTCGGGCTCGTGCTCGAGCCGCGCATCGGGCCGCGTGGCGCACTCGACGACGCGGCGCGCGACGGCGACGTGGTCGTGGTGGCGCCGCGCGTGCTCGACGCCCTCGCGCGCGAGGCGCACCCGCAGCGCGCGGTCGGTGAAGAGCGCGCGGAGCTGCGCGTCGAGCCGCGCGGGGTCGAGCGGCCACAAGGGCCTGCGCGCGGGCACGGGCTCGAGGTCGGCGCGGTCGGCCGTGGCGAGCGCGCAGCCCGAGGCCATGGCCTCGACGCCCAGGCGCCCGTGCATCGGCAGGTGGAGCTGGTCGATCACCACGTCGGCCTCGGAGAGCGCCGCGAGCACCTCGCCGTTGGGCACGTCGTGCAGGAGCCTCAGTTCGAAGCGCACGCCCTCGGCGCGCAGCCGGTCGAGCGCCGCGACGATCTCTCCCGTGCCCTTGATGGTCTTCTCCGACGGGGCGTGCACGACCACGGGCACCTCGCGGCCGGGCACGCGCGGGGCGAAGCGCGCGAGGTCCACGGGCGCGTGGATGTGCGCGTAGGGCCGCAGCGCGAGGCCCGACTGGTTGGGCTGCGAGAAGATCGCGTCGGCGTAGCGCTCCGCGCGCCGGAGGTTTCGCAGCGGGCGCGAGAGGGGGTCGTCGCCCCACGACGGGACGATCTCCCCGAGGCGCCTGAACGCGCCGCCGAGCCGCGCGAGCTGCTGGTCGTAGGCCGTCGCGTGGCGCACGTCGGGCCCGACGAAGTACGCCACCACGCGCTTGCCGAGACGTCGCAGGAGCGCGTACTCGCGGCCGATCCCGTGGCCCTTGATCGGGCCGCGCGCGCGGTCGGCCCACAGGCTGCCGTACACGAACACGAAGAGGTCGTGGCGCGCGAGGATCCACCGCATGCGCTCGGTCACCGACGCGCCCTCGGGCAACGCTTCGGGCACATGCAACGCGCCGTCGCGCACCTCACGAGAGAGCGCGCCCCAGTCGACCGCGGCGTCGTCCGCGAGGTCGCAGTCGTAGAGCCGGTCGGCGAAGTTCGTGTGCCCCGCGCGCACGCCCGCGGTCACCTCGTGCCCGAGGCGCGCGAGGCCGTCGGCGAGCTCGTAGGTGAAGCCCGAGACCTCCACGGTGCCCACGAACGCGCGCAGCGGGCGCTCGCGCGGGGCGAGCGAGAGGTCCGCGGGAGAGGGCGATGGGCTCGAGCCGGGGTCGTGATCCATGGGCGCCCGCGCAGCAGCAGGCGTGCCGCCGCGATGGGAGGCGAGGCGAGCGGCCGAGGGGATCACGTTGAGCACGCCGCGGCTCAACGCTTGTGAAGCGCCGCGCGCAACCCGCCCCGCGACGCGCCCGGTCGCCTTCGCCAGAAGCGTTTTTCGCGCGGCGTCGGGCCGTGGCACGGCCGCTGCGATGGGCCCCCGCGTCGGTCGCACGTCGCGGCCACAGGAGAGGAACGACCATGAGCAAGCCCCAGAGCGCCCCCGCCGTCGTCACCACGCCCGTCGAGACGAAGAAGGTCCGCGTGAGCACGCGCATCAAGGCCGGCGCGCGCAACAACTACATCTGATCGAGGCTCCGCGAGCGCCCTCCGCCGTCACCGCAAGGCGGCGGAGGGCGCCCCGCCGTACGCTCGGAGCCCGAGGGCCGCCGCGCCGAGGACCATGACTCGGCGCGCGTGCGTCGAGCGGCGCGTTGGCGCTTGACGCACGGAGCCCCCGCGCGCTTCGCTCCGCGCCATGCGCCCCTCCCCCGTCACGCGCGCGCGACCGCGGCTCCGCCGCGTGGTGCTCGTGGCCCTCGTCGCGGGCACGACGCTCGGCGTCGCGTGCAGCCGCGATCAGCGCGCCGCCGCGGGCCGCGGCTGCCTCATCTGCGGCATGATCGGGTGGAGCGCGTACAAGGTCGAGCGCGACGACCTGCGCGCCGGCGCGTCGTGCGGCGCGTGCCCGTCGGGCCAGGGCTGCAACACGCTCTACGCCCCGCCCCGGTGCGCCCCTTCGCCCGGCACCCGCGGCGTGCGCTGCGGCACGGCGCACACCATCCTGCGCTGCGCCGACGGGTACGACTGCGTGGGCGGCGCGTGCGAGCCCAAGCCCTCGCTCGGTGATGCCTGTCAGTACGGCTTCCGCGGGAGCGAGACGGCCTCGGGCGGCGGCTACTGCGCGCCGGGCCTCGCCTGCGGCCCCGACGACCGCTGCCGCCGCGGCTGCCCCGCGCCGTGCCCGCTCTTCGAAGAGTGCAGCGTCTTCGAAGACCCGCCGCGGTGCGTCCCCTCGGTGGCCCTCTCGGGACGGCGCTGCGGGCGGCTCAACCGCATGCGCTCCATCGACTGTCTCGCCTTTCACGTCTGCGTCGACCGCGGCGCGGGCGGCGTGCGCGAGCGCGCCGGCGCCGAGGGAGCCCCCTGCGGCCGCGAGCGCTGCCCCCAGGGCTTCGCGTGCGACGGCGACGCGGGCGTCTGCCGCGCGCGCTGACCCCCTCGCACGGGGCCCCGCGAGGCCCTACGTTCCACGGCATGTCCGAGGCCAGCGCCGCGCGAGAGATCGACGTCGAGGGCATGACCTGCGCGTCGTGCGTGAGCCGCGTCGAGCGCGTGCTCAAGAAGGTGCCCGGCGTGACGGACGTCACGGTCAACCTCGCCACGCGCCGCGCGACCATCGTCGCCGCGCCCGAGGTCGACGCCGCCGCCCTCATCGCCGCCGTCGAGCGCGCGGGCTACGCCGCGAAGCCCCACGTCGACCTCTTCAGCGCCGACGACCTCGCGCCCGACGCGCCCTCGGCGCCCGACGCGCGCGAGGCCCCGCGGTGGCAGCCCGAGGCCCTGCGCGCCGCCGTGGCCATGCCCGTCGCGCTCGTCATCATGGCCCTCGCCATGGTGCCCGCGCTCGCGTTCACGGGCAGCGGGTGGGTGCAGTGCGCGCTCGCGGCGGCCGTGGTGTGGGGCGCGGGCCTGCCGATCGAGCGCGCCGCGCTCGCCAACGCGCGCCACGGCGCCGCCACCATGGACACCCTCATCGCCCTCGGCGCCAACGCCGCGCTCGCCCAGTCGCTCTGGACGCTGCTCGCGGGCAGGGCGCACCCCGAGCACGCGCACCTCTACTTCGACACCGCGGCGATGATCGTGGCCTTCGTGCTCCTCGGGCGCGCGCTCGAGGCCCGCGCGCGGCGGCGCACCGGCGACGCGCTGCGCGCCCTGGTGGCGCTGCGCCCGCGGCGCGCCACGGTGGTGCGCGGCGGCGAGGCGAGGGACATCCCCGTCGAGCGCGTGCGCGTGGGAGACCTCGTGCGGGTGGGCGCGCACGAGCGCATCCCCGTCGACGGCGTGGTGCGCGAGGGGCGCACGCACGTCGACGAGTCGATGCTCACGGGCGAGTCGATGCCCGTCGCGCGCGGCGTCGGAGACCCGGTCGCCGCGGCCACGGTCAACGGCCCGTCGCCCATCGAGGTCGAGGCCACGCGCGTCGGCGCCGAGACGGCCCTCGCGCAGATCGTACGGCTCGTCGAGCGGGCGCAGGGCTCGCGCGCGCCCATCCAGCGCGCGGCCGACCGCGCCGCAGCCGTGTTCGTGCCCGCGGTGATGGCCGCCGCGGGGGTCACCTTCGCGGGCTGGATGCTCGTGGGCCACCCGATCGACCACGCCCTGCTCGAGGCCGTGTCGGTGCTCGTGGTCGCGTGCCCCTGCGCGCTCGGCCTCGCCACGCCCACGGCGGTGATCGTCGGCACCGGGCGCGCGGCGGAGCGGGGCTTCCTCGTGCGCGACGCGGCCAGCCTCGAGCGCGCCCACGCGGTCACCGACGTGGTGTTCGACAAGACCGGCACCCTCACCCGCGGCGCGCCGTCGGTCACCGACGTGGTCACGCTGGGCGCCGCCTCCGAGCGCGACGCGCTCGCCCTCGCCGCGGCGCTCGAGGCGTCGAGCGAGCACCCCCTCGCCCGCGCCGTGATGGCCGCCGCGAAGGACCGTGGCATCACCCCTCCCCCCGCGAAGGACGTGACCGCGGTCGCAGGCCAGGGCGTGCGGGGCGTGGTCGACGGCGCCGAGGTGGCGATCGGTCAGGGCGCGCTCGTCGACGCGTCGCTC
>JBDHVF010000429.1:0-6969 GCA_039809605.1 Polyangiales bacterium
CTGCGCCGACCGCCGCTGCGCGCCCGGCTGCAACGCCTCGCACGGCTGCCCCGCGCCCGCGGCGTGCTGCGGGGGCGCGTGCGTCGACACGCAGTCGTCGCTCGCCCACTGCGGCGCGTGCGGCGCGGCGTGCTCGGTCTCGAACGGCGCGGCCGCGTGCGTGACGGGCCGGTGCGCGGTGGCCTCGTGCTTCGAGGGCTACGGCGACTGCGACACGAGCGCGTCGACGGGCTGCGAGACCGACACGCGGGTGACCGTCGCCCACTGCGGCGGCTGCGGCCGCGCGTGCGCCCCGCGGGCCCACGCCGCGGCGACGTGCGTTGCGTCGTCGTGCGCGTACGCCTGCGAGGCGCCCTTCGCCGACTGCGACGGCGACGCGCCCGACGGCTGCGAGACCGACACGCGCGTGACCCCGGCCCACTGCGGCGGCTGCGGGAGGGACTGCGGCGCGCGCCCCCACGCCGTCACGTCGTGCGTGGACTCGACGTGCGCGTACGCGTGCGCGGCGCCCTTCGCCGACTGCGACGGGGCGCCGGGCAACGGCTGCGAGGCCGACACGTCGACGAGCCTCGCCCACTGCGGCGCCTGCGGGCGCGCGTGCGCCCCGCCCTTCGCCGCGGGGGCGTGCGTGGCGTCGCGGTGCGCCGTGGCGGCGTGCGAGGCGGGCCGCGGCGACTGCGACGGGGCGCCGGGCAACGGCTGCGAGGTCGACCTTCGCGCGAGCGTCGAGCACTGCGGCGCGTGCGGGCGGGCGTGCGCGCCGGGCCTCGCGTGCGCGTCGGGCGCGTGCCGCATCCTGCGGAGCTGCGCGGCGATCCACGAGGCGCTGCCCGCGCTGCGCAGCGGCGCGTACCCGATCGACCCCGACGGCGACGGCGGGCGGTCGCCCTTCGACGCGTTCTGCGACATGACCAGCGACGGCGGCGGGTGGACCCTCGTGCTCAAGGCCGACGGCGCGCGCACGACCTTCCTCTACGACAGCCCGCGGTGGACCGACGACTCGACGCTCAACCCCGGCTCGACCGACCTCGCCCTGGTCGAGTCGAAGTCCCCGGCGTTCTCGACGCTGCCCTTCGCGGCCGTGCGCCTGGCGTTCTACGAGTCGGGCGTCACGCGCGCGATCGCGCTGCCCTTCCGGCCCGAGCCCTCACTGCGGGCGGTGTTCGTCTCCGACACGTTCGCGGCCACGTCGGCCGGGCGGGCGGCGTGGGCGGGGCTCATGGCGCGCCCCTCGCTTCAGCGGCTCTGCAGCCGCGAGGGCTTCAACAACAGCGTCGCGGGCTACGAGCGCGTGCGCGTGGGCATCCTCGGCGACCAGCTCGCCGACTGCCCCAACCCCGACTCGCGCATCGGCATCGGCGGCCAGGGCAGCGCGTGTGCGCCCGGCCAGGCGTCGAACGCCGTGGGCAACGCGGCGGCGTGCATGTCCGACGACGGCGACCGCGACACCCGCGTGTTCGGGTTTCTCTTCGTGCGCTGAACGATGATTCGTCGCGCGGGGCGACGGAGCTTGAGCGCGCGCCGCGCTTCGGGCTACCGTCCCGCTCCGTGCCCGCCACCACGAGAAATGACGTCCAGAAGGTCGAGGGTCACCTCCGCGCGCTCGGGTGGCCGGTGATCGCGCTGTCGCCGGGCACGTGGCGCTCGAGCTTCCGCGGGCGCACGGGCGTGTTCCCGCTGGTGATCCAGGTCGACGACGGGTGGTGCAAGCTGCAGGTGCTCCCCATCGTCCGGCTGCCGGGCGACGCCGACAAGGCCGAGAAGCTCTACCTCAAGCTCCTGAAGCTCAACGGAGAGCTCATGCTCGCGCGCTTCTCGCTCGACGAGGACGGCGACGTGATCCTCTCGGTGGAGCTCCCGCTGTCGGACCTCGACGCGAGCGAGATCAAGGACGCCCTCGACGTGCTCTCGGTGTACGCCGAGCGGCACCAGGGCGAGCTCCGCCAGCTCGTGGTCTGAAGCGCCCCGCCCTACTCGAAGGCCATCACGGCGGCCTCGCCGTGGCGGCGCACGAGGGCGTCGACGTACTGCACGAGGATGTCCCGGCGGCGCAGCACGTCGCGGAGCTGCGCGTCGGAGAGGAGCGCCGCGTCGTCGCCGCCGGCGTCGTCGGCCATCGCGTCGCGGAGCGTGTCGAGGTCGAGGGCGCGCGCCCGCTCGACGAGCGAGCGCGAGAAGCGCTGCGAGCGGTGCAGCCACCCCAGCACGCGCAGGTAGCGCGAGGAGCTGAACGGGGTCTGGAAGCCCGCGTTGTTGTCGCGAAAGACCAGGTGCCCGTCGCCGTCTTCGAGGGTGTTCAGGCCGTTCCAGCGGTCCCAGTTGCAGATGAGAAAGTCGAAGGCGATGAGGTCCGAGACCTCGTGCGCGCGCGCCCGCTCGGGCTCTGGGATGGGCGCGCCCGCGGCGAGGCGCTGCGACCAGTAGTCGAGCGACTCGGGGCTGCCGACGCCCGACTGCCGCAGCACGGGCACCCAGTAGATCATCGCGCCGCGCGAGACGCCGTCGGTGAAGGTCACGCCGTAGCGCGCGCCCGTGGGCAGGTCGTCT
The DNA here is from genome assembly GCA_039809605.1 of Polyangiales bacterium. Lineage (GTDB taxonomy): Bacteria > Myxococcota_A > Polyangia > Polyangiales > CAISKJ01. The sequence continues at coordinate 2,548 of JBDHVF010000429.1, forward strand.
TCGAGCACCGTGCGGAACACCGCCGGCGGCACGCGCTCGAGCCCGAGGAGCTGGTTCAGCCGGAACGCCGCGATCTCGGCGCGCCAGTGCTCCTCGTGGCGGTGCTCCGAGGGCTTGTACGACCCGTCGATCGCCCCCGGGAAGTCGACCTTGATGTTCACCGACGTGTTGCCGTAGTTGCGCAGCCGCCCGCGCACCGGCGCCGTGCGCAGCGTCGCGACGATCTCGCCCTCGGGCACGCTGCCGAAGCGCCTCCCCTCGGAGCCGCCCGCGCGGTAGGGGTTGGGCGGCGCGTAGCCCGGCGCCGCGTAGAGCAGCGGCGCGTCGTCGGGCTGCGCGGGCTGCGAGGGTTGCGCGGGCGGCGTCGCGCTCGCGCGGGGCTCGTGCTGCGGGGCCGCCACGTCGCCGCGGTGGCGGTTGCGACGGTGCCTCCGCGTCTGCGCCTCGGCCGAAGGGCCGAACAGCAGCGCGCACATCGCCAGGCCCGTCGAGATCCACCGCCGCCGCATCGAAGTGTGAAGGGAGTGTATGCCGCACGCGCCGCAGAAGAAAGCGCCCCCCTGCACTCGGGCGTTCGTTCACGCGCCGAGCGACAGAATCTCGTCGAGGGCCGCCGACGCGCGCGCCATGGCCTCGGGCTGCCCCACGCGCCGGCACCGCCAGAGGAGGTTGTAGGGCGTGACCGTGGGCGCCACGAAGGGCAGCACGGTCACCTCGTAGCCCGCGGCCTCGAGGCGCAGCGTGCGCCACGCGTCGATGAGCCCGTGCTCCAGGCGCTGGCGCACGGCGGCGTGGTGCGGCACGGGCCAGCGCGCCACGGCCCTGCGCGCGGCGGCGGCGAACGCGACGCCCGCGCCCGTGCAGCAGGGCACGAGCAAGAGGCGCCGCGCGCGGTGCGAGGCCGCCATGTCGATGACGTGGTCCGACGCGGGGCCGCAGGCGTGCAGGGCCACGACCGTGTCGGGCGCCTCGGGCCACGCGGAGGGCTCCGACACGTCGGCCTCGCGCACGTCGACGCGCGCGCCCCGCGTGAGGTGCGCCGCGGCCTCGCGGCACGCGCGCACGCGGCCCGGGTCGCGCTCGATCACCACGAGGTCGCACGGCGAGAGGAGCTCCGCGGCCACGAGGCCCACGCTCGCGCGCCCCGCGGCGGCGTCGACGAGCACGCGCCCCGGCGAGGGCGAGAGCATGGGCAACAGGGCGTGGAGCTCGCGGGCCTTCTTGCGGTCCTCGGCGCGAAGGCCCGTCCCCTCGGCGCGTATGAAGAGCCGCTGGATCGCGGCCTCGACGTCGGGCAGGCCCGGTGACTTCATGAAGCGCTTATAGCCCGGCGCTGCGCAGGCTTCGCGGCCCCCACCCGCGCTGCCGCGGGCCGCGAAACTCGCAGATCGCGTGCTTTGCGCGGCGCTGCGCAAGGAACTCCCACCGCGCGGTGACTTGATGCATTCTTTCGTCCCCGTGAGCTCCCGGCCGCCCGGTCCCCTCGACGACGCGCTGCGCGCGGAGCTCTCCGCGCTGGCGGCCGAGGTGTCGCGCGCGTGCCCCGCGCACCGCATGAGCCGCCGCGAGGTCACGCTGCCCGCGCAGCTCCCGCTGGCGCTGCGGTGGTTCTGGGAGGCCTTCGGTCACAGCGCGCTCACGCAGCGCTGCGTGGCGCCCGACGACCCCGCGGCGCTCGCGTCGGCGCTCGATCAGGTGCGCGAGTGGGCCGCCCTCGACGCGCGCTACGCCGAGGTGGCCGCCCGCGTCGGGCGCGACCACCACGTGGTCGCCGTCGACGACGACGAGGTGGTGCTCGTCTCCCGAGGCCGCGCGCGCATGGAGGAGGACCCTCCCCTCGTGGCGCTGCGCGCGCCGACGGGCACCGCCGAGGCGCCCGACCTCGAGCCCCGGGCGTCGAGCGCGCTGCGCTACCTCGTCTCGGGCGTGCTCAAGGGCCTTTGGACCGAGCTCGTACGGGTGCTCCTGGTGACGCGCCCGCCGCTCGACCTGTCGGTGCCCTTCCCCCGCCTCGCGCCGCACGTGGGCCGCGCCGAGGTGGCCGGCGCGCCCGTGTGGGTGGCCGAGCGCCCCGTGCGCGACCGCGCGGGCTTCGCGCTCTACTTCACGCACGACGACGCCGAGGCGGTCGAGGCGTGGCTCTCGCGCGAGGGCCTCGGCGACCACCTGCTGGTCTGACCGCGGTCACGCCTCGGAGAAGCGCAGCGCGACGCCGAAGCTCGCGAGACGGTCGCGCATCGCGGCGAACACCACGTCGTTCTCCGCGAGGCGCTCGGCCGGGAGCACGCCCATCCACGGCAGCGCGCCTTCGAAGAAGAGCTGCGCGGCGATGACCGCGGGCCAGCCCGTGGTGCGCGCCATCGACGAGTCGCCCGTCACCGGGTCGGTGCGGTCGAGCAGGTCGCAGCGCAGGGTCACCGCGCGCCCCGCGCGCTCGCCCCCGACCTCGACGCGCATCACCGTGAGCTCGGGGGTGCCGGGCTCGAGCTTCCACTCCTTGAAGAGCAGCCGCGAGGTCAGGTCGATGGGGCGCACCGGGCCGCCGCGCGTCTCGACGGGCGCGTCGCTGAAGAACCCGAGCTCGCGCAGCATGCGCATCTTCTCGATGTGACCCGGCCAGCGCAGCGTGCGCTCGCGCATGTCGGGCACGTCGAGCGTCGAGAGCAGCGTGCGAAGGCCGTCGGTGTTGAAGGCCTCGAGCGTCCCCACGCCCGGCAGGTCGACGAGCTCCGGGTCCGAGAGCGCGGGGCGCGTCACCACGCGGCCCTGCTGACGGAACCGCGCGGGGCGCACGTACTCTTCGATCACGTCGATGGGAGAGAACGGGGCTTTGTACTCCGTGGGCCAGCGGCGCTCGACGGGCAGGCCGCCCACCATGATCTCGAGGCGATCGGCGCGGTCGAGGCGGCGGGCCATGTGAACGCCGAGCATCCCGCCGAGGCCGGGCATCACCCCGCAGTCGACCACCGCGAGGAGGTTCTGCCCCCTCGCGAGCGCGTCGAGCCCCGAAGGGTCCTCGGGGAAGAACGAGATGTCGACGACGTTGCGCCCGACCTCGAGCGCGGCCTCGACGGTCTTGTAGCCCATGAAGCCCGGCACGGCGCCCACCACGAGATCCGCCGTCGCCGCGAGCGCGCGCACGGCCTCGGGGTTCGAGAGGTCGGCCTCGCGCGTCTCCATGCGGTGCCGCTTCGACGATCGCTCGAGCGCCTCGCGGTCGCGGTCGACGAGCGTGACCGCGAAGCGCCCGTCGCGCGCGAGCTCCCGCGCGATGAAGCCGCCGACCATTCCCCCGCCGAGCACCGTGATGCGCTTGTTCATGGCGCGGGGTGGTATCACGACGCCCCGCGGTCGCTCCAGCCTCAGCGCGCGCCGGGTGCGAGCTTGCACGGCGCGGGGCTCGATGCGCCAGCGGGTCGCCCCGTCGCGCTCGTACACGAGCGTGCCCGTCACGATGACCTCGCCCGCCGGAATGGCGTGATCGCGAAGGTCGTCGGTGACCGCAGGCGCCGCGTCGCCGCGCCGGGCGTGGTCGTGGAGGTCGTCGGTGACCGCAGGCGTCGCGTCGCCGCGCCGGGCGTGGTCGTGGAGGTCGTCGGTGACCGCAGGCGTCGCGTCGCCGCGTCGGGGTCGCGATGGCGTGGTCGCAAAGGTCGTCGGTGACCGCAGGCGTCGCGTCGCCGCGCCGGGCGTGGTCGCGAAGGTCGTCGGTGACCGCAGGCGTCGCGTCGCCGCGCCGGGTTCGCCGTCGTTCCATGCGCTCGACTGTTGCGGCTCACCCGGCGCTACCGAAGGTGGGCCGCCCGGCACGGGGCCGGGCTTCGGTACTCGTCGGGGCTACTCGACCGACGTCTTGCGCTCGAAGGCCCTGCATGCGGTCACGCAACCTTTCGCGGTGCACGCCGATAACCGCGCATGAGCTCATTCTACTCACGTCTGTCGGTGCATCTGGTCTGGGGCACCCTGCGCCGCCAACCCTGGATCGTCCCCGCCTACCGACGCCGCCTGCATGGGCTGCTGGGCCGGTGCTGCCGCAACCTCGACTGCGTGCCGCTGGCGGTGGGCGGCGTCGCGGACCACGTTCATCTGCTCGTACGCCTTCATCCGTCCGTCTCCGTGTCAGAGCTGGTCAAGCAGGTGAAGGTCTCCTCCTGCCACTTCGTTCACAACACCCTTCGACTCTCGGAGTTCTACTGGCAGGAGGGCTACGGGGCCTTCTCCCTGCGCGACGAGGATCGAGAGCTCGTCCGACGCTACGTCTACGCGCAGGCACTCCATCACGCGCGTGGCACCACGATCGACGAGTGGGAGCGCACGACGCCTCCCGAGGAGCCGATGGGCTAGACCCGGCTTCGACAGCAGCGGCACCGATCTGGCGGGGTCGACGTGGCGACCTGCGCTGATTTCAGGAGCTCCGCGCCT